>NZ_JBITIE010000070.1:0-1005 GCF_044458665.1 Streptomyces sp. NPDC050422 | reverse complement strand
TCACGACGGAACCCACCACCGGTGGAGGCCCCACCACGGTTGTCGTCCCGACGGAACCCACCGCCGGACGAACCACCGCGGCTGTCATCACGACGCGGCGCACGGTCCCGGTTGTCACGGTCGTCCCGACGGAACCCACCACCGGTGGAACCGCCGCGGTTGTCGTCGTCGCGACGGGGCCCGCGCGGCCGGTCGTCACGACGCTCGAACCCACCGCTCGGACGCCCACCACGGTCATCATCACGACGCGGAGCCCGATCATCACGACGGAACCCACCACCGGACGAACCACCACGGTTGTCGTCCCGACGGAACCCACCACCGGTGGACCCACCGCGGTTGTCGTCGTCGCGACGAGGGCCACGCGGCCGGTCGTCACGACGCTCGAACCCACCGCTCGGACGCCCACCACGGTCATCATCACGACGCGGAGCCCGATCATCACGACGGAACCCACCACCGGACGAACCACCACGGTTGTCGTCCCGACGGAACCCACCACCGGTGGACCCACCGCGGTTGTCGTCACGACGCGGCGCACGGTCCCGGTTGTCACGGTCGTCCCGACGGAACCCGCCGCCCCCGCTGGTGGGCCGGCTGTCGTCACGACGGGGCCCCCCACCGCTGGTGGGCCGGCTGTCATCGCGGCGGTTTCCGCCACGGTCGTTGTCCCGGCGCTGGCCGTCCGACCGGTCGTCACGACCGCCGCTGAAGCCGCCCCGGTCACCGCCGTCCCGGCGACGCGGCTCGCGCTCCGAACGATCGTCGGGAGAGTTGGTGGACATCGGTGGTGCTCCTGTCATCGGGTACTACAGACATTCTTGCGCAGCCGGACACCCGACGCGCTTCGGAAAAACAAAAAGGACCCTTGGTCCCAGCGTTGAACGCTGGGACCAAGGGTCCTTCAAAGATTGTTCGGCGGCGTCCTACTCTCCCACAGGGTCCCCCCTGCAGTACCATCGGCGCTGAAAGGCTTAGCTTCCGGGTTCGGAATGTAACCGGGCG
>NZ_JBITIE010000069.1:0-1050 GCF_044458665.1 Streptomyces sp. NPDC050422 | reverse complement strand
TCGAAGCGCCGCCGCCGGCACGTATCGGCGGATCCGGAGCGGGCGGGCCCGGGTGGTCACTCGATTCCCGGACCAGGTAGTGCGGCCGGTTCTTCGTCTCGCAGTAGATACGCCCGACGTATTCGCCGACGATCCCGAGAGTTACCAGCTGGATCCCGCCGAGTGCCACCACAGCCGTCAGCAGACTGGTGTATCCCGGAACTCCGACCCCGTTGCGCGCCACGCCCGCGATGATCCACAGGGCGTATCCCATCGCGGCCAGAGCAAGCAGCAGACCGGCGTAGATGGCGAGGCGCAGGGGACGGTTGTTGAAGGAGATCAGCCCGTCGATGCCGTAGTTGAGCAGCCGCCTGCCGCCCCACTTGGAGCGCCCGGCCACTCGCTCGGCGTTGTGGTAGGTGAAGCTGACGGTGTCGAAGCCGATCCAGGAGAAGATGCCTTTGGAGAAGCGGTTCGACTCGGGGAGGGAGAGCACGCTGTCCACCGCTCGCCGTGACAGCAGCCGGAAGTCTCCTTCACCGTCAACCACGGACACGTCCATGAAATGGCCCATGGTGCGGTAATAGGAGCGGCTGAGGAATGACCGCAGCAGCCCTTCGCCCTCGCGGTCCCGTCGGGCGATGACCTGGTCGTAGCCGCTCCGGTGCATCTCCAGCATGCGGGGCACGAGTTCGGGTGGGTGCTGGAGGTCGGCGTCCATGAGGACCACGGAATCACCGCGGCACATCCGCAGTCCGGCCAGCATGGCGGCTTCTTTGCCGAAGTTTCGACTGAAGGCCGTGTAGCGGACCCTTTCGTCGGTGGACGCCAGGTAGGTCAGCTGGGATCCGGTGAGGTCATCGCTTCCGTCATCCACATAGCAGACCTCGAAACTCTCCCCCATAGGCTCGAGGACGTCGACCAGCCTACGATGAAACGCCCCTACGGCCTGCTCCTCGTTATAACAGGGCACAACGATCGACAGTTGACAGTTCCTCATCCATTTCCCCATCAGGAGCGGGCATGAGCGCAATCGACCCAAAGCCTATTACCGCAGCCTTGCAAAGCAGC
>NZ_JBITIE010000068.1:0-1129 GCF_044458665.1 Streptomyces sp. NPDC050422 | reverse complement strand
CTAGTGACGTGAGTCGGAGATTCGCTGGCAGTAGGACGCGACTTTGTCGAGGATCTCGTCGGCGGTCCTGGTCCAGATGAAGGGCCGTGGGTGGTCGTTCCAGTCGGCGATCCAGGACCGGATGTCGCGTTCGAGTGCTTGGACGGAACGGTGGATGCCGCGTTTGAGTTTCTTCTGTGTGAGCTCGGCGAACCATCGTTCCACCAGGTTCAGCCAGGATGAGCTGGTCGGTGTGAAGTGCAGGTGGAACCGGGGGTGGGCCAGCAGCCACTTCTTGACGGCCGGTGTCTTGTGGGTCGCGTAGTTGTCGAGGATCAGGTGCACCTCGAGGCCAACCGGTACTTCCTTGTCGACCTTGGCCAGGAACTTTTTGAACTCGGCTGCCCGATGGCGCCGGTGCAGTGAGCCGATCACTTTGCCGGTTGCCACTTCCAGAGCCGCGAACAGGGTGGTGGTGCCGGCACGGATGTAGTCGTGGCTTCGGCGTTCCGGGACACCCGGCATCATCGGCAGCACGGGCTGGGACCGGTCCAGGGCCTGGATCTGCGACTTCTCGTCCACGCAGAGGACCAGTGCTCGTTCCGGCGGGTCCAGGTAGAGGCCCACGACGTCGCGGACCTTGTCGATGAAGTACGGGTCCGTGGACAGCTTGAAGGTCTCGGACCGGTGCGGGGCGAGTGCGAACGCCCGCCAGATCCGGGAGATCGCCGACTGCGACATGCCGGTGGCGGCAGCCATCGATCTGGTCGACCAATGGGTGGCGTTCTTCGGCCGCTCCTCGAGTGTCTTGACGATGACCCGCTCGACGTCAGCGTCACTGATCTTCCTCGGTGCACCCGGCCGCGGTTCGTCGGACAGGCCGTCCAGGCCCCGTTCGATGAACCGCCGCCGCCAGGTTCGGACCGTGTCCGCAGCAACATTCAGCCGCCGTGACACCTCCAGAATCGAGCGCCCCTCCGCACATGCCAGCACGATCCGCGAACGCTGGGCCAGGGCCTGGGACGTCGAACGTCGACGTACCCACCCCTCCAGCACAGCCCGTTGGGCATCGGTCACCGACAACGGCGGAATCTTCGGACCCGGACGACTCATACCCAACCAACGACAAAACTCCGACTCAGGTCACTAG
>NZ_JBITIE010000067.1:0-1326 GCF_044458665.1 Streptomyces sp. NPDC050422 | reverse complement strand
CTGAAGTTCCCCCCGCGAGCTGGACAGCGGGTGTTTACGCTGCCGGGGCGAGGTCCTGTCTGAGCAAGGCTCTCGTTTCGAGCGGGGTGACGTACCCGTAGTCGGGGTGCCGACGGAGCCGGCTGCGGTTGTACTCGACCTCGACGTAGCGAAAGATGTCGGCCCGGGCAGCCTCGCGGGTCTCCCACATGGTCGTCCCGATCTCCGCTTTCAGGATGGCGAACCAGCTTTCCGCGGCGGCGTTATCGTAACAAGATCCGACGCGTCCCATCGATTGCCGCATGTGCAACTTGCGTATTTCGGTGCGGAATTCGTCACTCGTGTACTCGCTGCCGCGATCCGTATGCATGACGCAACCGTGTTCCAGGCCGCCACGCCCGGCCGCCATCCGCAGGGCAGCGACCGGCAGCTCGGCGCGGTGGTGATCGGCCATCGCCCAGCCGACCACCTCCCGCGTCGCAAGATCGATACAGGTCGCCAGATACAACTTCCCTTCCAGCGTGACGAGTTCGGTCATGTCGCCGACGAGCCGCATTCCGGGTCTGGGTGCGGTGAAGTCCCGGCCGATCAGGTCGAGGGCGAATACCGCCCGCTTCGCCTGCCGGGTCAGGCCCCCACGCCGTCGGCGGGTGATCCCGACGATCCGGTGCTTGCGCATCAGCCGCTCGACTTTCTTGGAGTTCACCGCCCGCCCGGCCCGCCGCAGGGCGGCGTGGATCCGCGGGGCCCCGTAGGCGCCGCGCGATCCGGCGTGGAGTACCCGGATCTCGCCCACGAGCACCTCCTCGGCCCGCTCCCGCACCGTCCGGGCCGGCCGTGACGCCCTGTGTGCGTAGTAGGTGGAGCGGGGCACTCCCAGCGCACGGCACAGGAACGAAACGCTGTGACCTGTGGGATTATCCTCCGATGCCTTCTCCGCATCGATGAAGTGACACCGGGCCGCGGTGTCTACCTCATCTTGTCCTGAGCGAAGAAGGCGGTCGCTTTTCCCAGAACTTCGATCGTGGCCTCCTGCTCGCGGACCTTCCGCCGCAGCCGGACCAACTCCTCACGCTCCGCAGTGGACAAAGCCCCGGCGGGCCCCTCGCCGCGGTCGACCTTCGCCTGCTTCACCCACCCGCGCAGTCCTTCCGGACTCACGCCCAGATCCCTCGCGACCTCGGTGACCGTCTTCTCCGAGGACAACGCCAAGACGACCGCGTCCCGCTTGAACTCGGCCGTGTACCGCTTACTCATGTTGCTCTTCTTGCTCACTACCTGTGACTGCTTCCTCCGGGACCATCCGTCCCAGTATCAAGCTGTCCGGCCCGCAGGGGGAACCTCAGA
>NZ_JBITIE010000066.1:0-1330 GCF_044458665.1 Streptomyces sp. NPDC050422 | reverse complement strand
TGAACCGTTCCGGGTTCGGTAGAGACCTCAGATTGTGGTTGTGACCTGGTGTTTCGTGGTCACGAGGTAGTAGTTGGTCTCGTATTCGACGGGCGGGATGTGCCCTATTTCACCGTGGAGCCGGCGGTGGCAGTACCAGTCCACCCACTCCGCGGTGGCCAGCTCGACCTGGGAGAGAGTCCTCCAGGGCCGCCCCGGTTTGATCAGCTCGGTCTTGAACAGTCCGATTGCCGACTCCATGAGGGCGTTGTCGTAGGCGTCGCCGACCGAGCCGATGGAGGCCGCGATGCCGGCGGCACCCAGGTGCTCGGCGAGCCGAAAACTCGTGTACTGCGACCCGGCATCGGAATGGTGTATCAACTCGCCCCGCTGGTACGGGTGTTCCTCGCGGTCGCGCTGCCACAGGGCCATGTCCAGAGCGTCCAGAACGAGTTTGGTCTCCTTCGATGTGGCGGCGGACCAGCCGACGATCCGACGGGAGAAGGTGTCGACGACGAAGGCGACGTAGACCACTCCCGACCAGGTCTTGACGTAGGTGAAGTCGGCGACCCAGCAGCGGTTGGGGGCCGACGCGACGAACTTGCGGTCCAGCAGGTCCGGTGCCCGCTCGACGGAGCTGTCCACGATCGTGGTGATGATCTTCTTCCCGCGGACGGCGCCGGTGATGCCGAGTTCCCGCATGAGTCGTTCGACGGTGCACCGCGCCACTGCGTGGCCCTGTCGGTGCAGCTCGCGCCAGACTTTCCTGGCGCCGTAGACGCGGAAGTTGGTCTCGTGGACCTCGGTGATCAGTTCCTTGAGGGCGGTATCACGCACTCGCCGGGCCGAGGGTTCCGCGGCGCGTTTCTTCGCCGCGTAGTAGGTGGAGGGGGCGATCTTGCAGTCGTGCCCGGTGAGCACGCGGCAGATCGGCTCGACACCGCCGAAGCGGGCCCGGTGCTCGTCGATGAACGCTACGAGCGTGTGTGTGGCCGGTCGAGCTCGGCCGCGAAGAAAGACGCCGCAGCCTTCAGGATGTCGTTCGCGCGCCGCAGTTCGGCGTTCTCCTTCTTCAACGCCTTCATCGCCGCAGACTCCTGCGACGTCGTGCCCGGACGCTGCCCGGAGTCGATCTCGTCTCGCTTCACCCAGTTCCGCAAAGTCTCGGCCGAGCCGATGCCGAGTTTCTGGGCGACCGCCCTCAATGCGGCCGACTCGTTCGGATAATCGCCGCGGACCTCGACGACCATGCGGACCGCTCGTTTGCGCAGCTCAGGGGGATAGGAGGAGGGGCGTGCCATGACTCAATCCTTTCACGGAATCGAGTCTCTACCGAACCCGGAACGGTTCA
>NZ_JBITIE010000065.1:0-1379 GCF_044458665.1 Streptomyces sp. NPDC050422 | reverse complement strand
GGGTGTGTCCAGTAAACGGCTGATCCTTTTCCTGTGGGTTCAGTTGGTGGCCGGGGTGAGCCGGCCTTCGAAGGCGATCTGGAAGGCGTTCAGCGGGGCCTTCCAGCGGATGGTCCACTTCTTGCGGCCCTTGCCGGTCGGGTCCAGGCTCATGAGCGCCATGTAGACGCACTTCATGGCCGCGGCTTCGTTGGGGAAATGTCCACGGGCGCGGACCGCCTTGCGGATCCGGGCGTTCACGCTTTCGATCGCGTTGGTCGAGCAGATGACCTTGCGGATCTCGACGTCGAAGGAGAGGAAGGGTACGAACTCGGCCCAGGCGTTCTCCCAGAGCCGGATGATCGCCGGATACTTCCGGCCCCAGGCGTCCTGGAAGTCGCTGAACCGTTCGGCCGCGGCGGCCTCGTTCGGTGCGGTGTAGACGGGCTTGAGCGCCTTGGCGATCTTGTCCCAGTCCTGGCGGGCCGCGTAACGGAAGCTGTTCCTCAACAGGTGAACGACGCAGGTCTGGACGATCGTTGCAGGCCAGACGGTCTCCACCGCGTCGGGCAGACCCTTCAGCCCGTCGCAGACCAGCATCAGCACGTCGTCCACGCCCCTGTTCTTCAGGTCCGTGAACACGCTCAGCCAGTACTTCGCGCCCTCGCCGCCATCCCCGGCCCAGATCCCCAGGATGTCGCGGTGTCCCTCGGCGGTCACCGCCATCACGACGTAGATCGGACGGTTCGCCACGTTCCCGTCACGGATCTTCACGTTGATCGCGTCCACGAACAGCACCGGATAGACGCGGTCCAGCGGCCGGTTGGACCACTCGGCCATGCCCTCCATCACCTTGTCGGTGATCGTGGTGATGGTCGCCTTGGACACGCTCGCGCCGTAGACCTCGGCCAGGTGCGCGGAGATCTCCCCGTGCGTCAGGCCCTTCGCCGACAGCGACAGCACCATCTCGTCCACGCCGGTCAGGCGCCGCTGGCGCTTCTTGACGATGGCCGGCTCGAACGTACCGGCCACGTCCCGGGGCACCTTGACCTCGACCGGGCCGACCTCGGTCAGCACCGTCTTCGCCCGGGAACCGTTACGGGAGTTGCCGCTGTTCCGGCCCTCGGCGTCGTGCTTCTCATAGCCGAGGTGATCGGTGATCTCGCCTTCCAGGGCGGACTCCAGCACCCGCTTGGTCAGCTGCTGCAACAGCCCACCTTCCCCGGTCAGCTGCAGACCCTCACTGCGGGCCCGGTCCACGAGCATCGCGACCAACTGCTCGTCACTGGCCGCCGGCACGGCCTCCGCCGCCGGTCCCTCGACCGCTATCTGCTCGATGGTGGTGTCGCTCATCTGGCGTCTCCTTGATCATCGGATCCGCCGTTCATTGAACACTCCCG
>NZ_JBITIE010000064.1:0-1687 GCF_044458665.1 Streptomyces sp. NPDC050422 | reverse complement strand
GGGGGGTGCCCCTATCTGTTTCGTCAACCCTGGCGGAGCTAATTCGTAGGGGTTCGTGCTGGTTTTCGGGAACGTGCCGCGAAGCGGGACGTTCCCGGCGGATCGGGCGCGGTGCGGGCAGCCTGATGGCCGGCGCGGCGGGGGTGGCCGTGCCGGTGACGGGTGCGGCGGGCCGGAAGGGGTAGAGGGTGACGTGGATGTCAGGCGGCGAGGTCGAGGGCGCGAGGTTCGTAGAGGGTGCCGTTGCGGATCATCGCGTGGATGACGTTCACACGTTGCCGGGCCAGGCGGAGGATGGCCTGGGTGTGGGTCTTGCCGCGGGCCCGCTGACGGTCGTAGTAGATCCGGGAGGACGGGTCGCCTTTGCAGCCGATCGCGGCGAACGCGGCCTGGAACAGTGCGCGTTTGAGGAGTCGGTTGCCGCGGTGGGGTGCGTGCTCGCCGCGGATCGAGGTGCCCGAGGACTTCGTGGCCGGGGCGAGTCCGGCGTACGAGGCGAGGTGTCCGGCAGTGGGGAAGCCGGTGCCGTCACCGATCGCGACGATCACCGCGGCTGTGGTCCTGACGCCCAGGCCGGGCAGGGACGTCAGGAGGTGGAAAAGAGGGAGGGCCTCCAGCAGGGCGGCGATCTCCTGCTCGGTGGCCTGGCGCTGGGCGTGGGCGGCGGCGAGCTGGGCGGCCAGGCCCGGCACGATCAACGCGGACGCTTCGGTGCCGGGAACGACGAGGGTCTGCTCGGCGAGCGCGTCGAAGATCTCCCCGCTCAGGTGGTGGGCCTTGCGCGAGCCGTGTGCCTTGAGCAGGGCCTCGCAGCGGGCCCGGCCCAGTCTCTTGAGCCGGGCGGGCGAGCCGTGCCGCTGCAGGAGGGCCTGGACGTAGGGGTAAGTCAGGCGTGGTCCCAGGACCCGTTCCAGGGAGGGGTGGATCTGGGAGAGCAGGCCGCGCAGCCGGTTGGTGGTGCGGTTGACCTCGCCGGCCAGGTCGTTGTCGTAGCCGGTGAGCATCGTCAGCTCGGCCAGCACCTCGTCGTCGCGGTCCACCGCGCGCAGAGTGTGCGGCATGGACCGGGCGGTCTCGGCTATCACGAACGCGTCGCGGGCGTCGGTCTTGGCCTCGCCCGGGTGCAGGTCGGCGGCCCGCCGCATCGACAGGCCGGGCAGGTAAGCGACCCGGCAGCCCGCCGCGCGGGCCACCGTCAGCGGCAGTGCGCCGATGTTGGCGACCTGGTCCACGATCACCAATACGGTGCCGAACTTGCCCACCAGCTTGGTGAACAGCTCCAGCAGTTTCGGTTCGGTGTTGGGCAGCCGTTTGTCGTGCACGGTTCTGCCGTCCCTGGTCCGGCCGTGGGCGTGGTGGAACTCCTTGCCCAGGTCCAGGCCGAGGAAGAGATCTATCGCGGTCGTGTCGACCATGTGCGCGTGCCCCTCGCCTCTCGTCGCCTCAACTCCCGGCCGTCCCTGCGGCACCACACGCCGGCAACCACGTTACGCAGACATCCCCACCCGCAAAGCGGTCCGGCATTGCGCCGGACCAGGCGGTCGTCAGGCCCCTCATCAGCGGTCAAGCGGTGCCCCGAAGCCCGGCGGCAACACCCCCCAGGTCATCGACTTCGACAGGGGGCACACAGCCATACCGGGCCCGGGGGCCAGGCGCCCCATTGCGGGGCCACAGAAAAGGTAACGGG
>NZ_JBITIE010000063.1:0-1845 GCF_044458665.1 Streptomyces sp. NPDC050422 | reverse complement strand
AGCTTGACTCTGTCGGGGATCTTGGAGTTGTCGAGGTCAGGTGCCCAGGGTTCGCCAGGATTTCGGTCGGGGTAGCTCGCGCTGGTCGAGGTAGTTCTGGAAGGCAGTCGGTCGGCGGGGTGCAGGTGCGTCCTCAGTCGGTGGCAGTCTGCTGAGGCGCTCGATGTTGACGGCGATGGCGGTCAGGACGTGTTGGATGTGGGCTTTTCCCTGTCCTCGGTAGCGGCAGCGTCGCATGCCGTGGCCGTGGGCGAATTCGTTGACTGTCCCCTCCACTCCGGAGCGGATCGCGTAGCGGGTCTTCCACTCGGGTGTCTGTTGCTCGGTGCGGACGCGGAGTTGCAGGTCGCGGAGTTCTCGTGGGGGAAAGCCCACAGTGCGGGCGCTGTCGGCGGTGCTCGTGCACTGGGCACGGGCCGGGCAGGGCCGGCACTGACTCTTGGTGAACCTGGCCACGATCAGCGGGGCCGCGGTGGGCGAGGAGGTCGGATAGGGGCCGTGCCAGCCCGCGCTGACCTGCCCCTGAGGGCAGGTGACCTGCTCACGGTCGTAGTCGATGTGGAAGTCGTCCCGGGCGAAGCCCTCGCCTCGGCGGTGCTGGCGGGTGGGGTTGCCCGGCAGTGGTCCGGTGACGGTGACCTGGTGTTCTCGGGCGGCTTGTTCCAGGTGGGGCAGGGAGGTGTAGCCGCTGTCGACGAGGTGCTCGGCGGGCAGCAGGCCGCGACGGGCCAGGCGCGTGTGGATGCCGGGCAGGACCTTGCTGTCGTGTGTGGTGGCCGCGGTGGTGGCCACGTCCGTGATCACGTTGGGGCTGCCGGGGGCACAGGTCTCGGTCAGGTGAGCGGAGAACCCCTTCCAGCTGATGATGTGTCCATGGCGTGCATAGCGGGCCGAGGTGTCGTAGGGCGAGACGACCGCCCGGGACGAGGGCGGCAGCCCGGGCCCGCCTTCCGTCTCGGCGGTGCGCCAGCGCAGGTGTCCTGCGGCGTCATGGTGGTAGTTCTGCACGATGATCTGGCGCAGGGCCTGGACGCGAGGGCCGGACGTGCGGTCCGCTCCGTGCTGGTAGAGGTGTTCCAGGAGCCGGACGGCATCGTTTCCGGTGGCAAGGATCCTGGTCTTGGGCTTGGTGGGGTTCTTGCCCAGGCGGACTGGCCGCCCGTGGCGGCGTCCCCAGTCCTCGTCGACCAGTTCGTCCAGCAGGTGAGGGGCTGTGCCGGCGACTTCTTCGAGTGCGGCGCGGACCGCCTCGGTGATCAGCTCCAGGCGGGTCAGGTCGCGCACCGCGGCCAGGACGTGGGTGGAGTCGGTGCGCTGCGTGGTGCGCTCGCGTACCAGTCCGGCCTCCTTGAGGCGGGCCAGCGCGAGGTCGAGGAGTCGGTCAGCACGGTCATCTTCGGCGAGACGGTCGCGGAAATCGGCCAGCACGCTGTGGTGGAAGCCGGGGTCGTCCAGCTCCATGGCCATCGCGTACTTGAAGTCGATGCGGCAGCGGACCGCCTCGGCCGCCTGCCGGTCCGACAGGCCGAGCAGGAACTGCAGCACACAGACGGTGGCCAGTTGGGCAGGCGAGAGACCCGGGCGTCCGTCACGCGGGTACCAGTCGGCGAAGTCCTCGTCGCACCACAGCCCGTCCAGTCGATCGCGCACCCATATCGCCGTCGTACCACCTGGGTTGCTCGCCCGCGCGATCCGCGCAGTCAGAGACGGTACGTGCTCACCAGAACGCGGGCGCAGGGACAACGGGCACCTCGACAGCTGCATCGGTCATCGGGACCACCCGAGCATGCCCGCTGATCATGCCGGCCCACTGGGAAACTCCAAGATCCCCGACAGAGTCAAGCT
>NZ_JBITIE010000062.1:0-1934 GCF_044458665.1 Streptomyces sp. NPDC050422 | reverse complement strand
GTGCGGACGAAACGCCGGGAACCGGCGGGTACTCCCTCATACCGCCACCCCCGACACGCCGGCCACCCGCAGATCGACCGGACCCCTCATCCAGACCGCTGGAGCTTGATCAGCCTCATCGCCGCTGCCCTGTTGTCCGTGAGCACCACCCTGCGCCGCGCCGCCGACCCTGCCCTGGCAGATGACAGATGCCACCAAGGTCCCCTCGCCCGCCCCGAACCCCTGAGGATCCTCCGGGCCTTCGTCCTGCCGCAGCCCGTGACCGACCCCGGACACATCCTGCTCTGGTCGAGGTGGCGACGGCGGCACCAGTTCTAGGCCACCGCCTGTCACCGCCGCTGGAAGAGGTCACCGCAGCCACATGATCGGAACTACAGCTGCCGTGACAGCTGTGACTTCGGCGCTTGTCACCGATCGTGTTCGCATCAATGACTCCCACCGATTTTACGAACGCAAGCGCGCCGAAGGTAAACGCCACATCCGGCCCGACCTCGCCTTGGCCCGCCGCCGCGTCAACATCCTCTGGGCACTTCTCCGCGACGGACGGGCCTACGAACACCCCTGCCCACCCACACCGCTCACGGCTTGACACCGTCGGCATCAGGAATCACTGGTACTGAAGTGAGCGTGGTGAGCGATTGCAATCAACGTCCGCAAGCTTCCTGGATCAACGCAACCTGACGCGAAACAGCCGCCCGACAGTTAGGGTTCCTGCGCTCATCATCAATGGAGGCCGCACGCCCGAGACGAGCGGAAGAAAGAACTGACTCGTAGCAGGAGGACAGAACTTCTAGAACTTCCTCGCCGTCAGAGCGCCCCAGGAGAAGGTCCGCGAACTGTCCAAGGCCCTGGACCAATGACGCCGCAATGAAGGGCGAACTGCTGTCCTGCCAGTCGTAAACGTCCTTGAACATTTCGTTCCATCGCTCCACCACGATCGGCGATGCGCCCGAGAATGCCTGGAATTCCTCTAGTGCATTCCTGAACAGGGCAACCGTTCCGCGATCAAAGAGATCATCCAACGGTCGATCGAAATACTCTGGCACCGTTTTTATCACTTCGAGCGCGAGCGATTCCAGGGACTCCCTCGAACAACTCAACAACGCGTCTTCATAGGGGTCAATTTCAACGTCCCAAAGCGTCACAAGAACCTCACCGGTGTGTACGTGAACGGGCGTGCACCTCAGAATAAACCGAGGTACACGCCCATAGTCTCACAACGGCCTTTCAGCCGTCAGACTGCAGCCCTACTCATCCTCTATCCCATGGCGCAGTTCGACTCCGCTCCCATAGGGTGATGTGTGGATAATCTCCAGCTCTGGCAGCACAGTTCTGTCGGCTTGGACCACAAGCTGGCCTAGAAGAGGCCACGACACCACGATTGGCCAACGTGCCATCGTCTACAGCGTTGAAGAGGATTTGCTCGGCATCCGTGCGGATCCCTGGGTCGGTGTGCTCAATCCCTGAAATTCGCTCGTACCCCATGTCGTCAGCAAGATCTCGCATGGCCTTGGTGGTTTTATTGTTGTTCACGGAGTACACCTTGCGCCCGTTGAAAGCACCGGTGGCAACGGTGGTTCCCTGGTCCGCCCTTCGTGCACCAACTGGGTCCGTCATTGCCTTCCTGGCGCTCACCACGTCGTGGAGTGCCTGAGCATCGTCCAGCAGTGCCCTGGCCTGGCCAACGGGAACAGGACACGAGGAGCCGGAAACTTCCCGCATGCCGTCGGTGTTGTGCACCAACACCGACGCTTCGCCTGCCGCGACATAGTACGTGTGGAGGCCGTCGATGCTGAGGTCGTACGTGGTGCGGCTTGCGGTGTACGCCGTGGTGTCGATCACCACGGTCGGGCGGCCTGACTCGTTCTGGAGTTTCTGGCCGGCCTTGAGGTCGGCGGCCTGGGTCCAGGCGTCCTTGGTGGACTCGTAGAACT
>NZ_JBITIE010000061.1:0-2238 GCF_044458665.1 Streptomyces sp. NPDC050422 | reverse complement strand
GCGGACCCGAGAACCCCTACAAGGGCTGCACCCGTATCACCAGCCGAAACGCCGAGCATTGCGCCGCAGATCGAACCTCTAACCGAACGGCATTGCCCCTAGGACCGCAGCTCCTGGGTGCAGCACTTCACGCTGCCGCCGCCCTTGAGCAGCTCGCCGAGATCCATCGGCACCGGTTCGAAGCCGCGGGCGCGCAGCGGATCGAACAGGCCCGTGGCGGCCTGCGGCAGCACGACGTGCAGCCCGTCGCTCACCGCGTTCAGCCCGAGCGCGGCGGCGTCCGCCTCGTCGGCGATCAGCGCGTGGGGGAAGAGCCGCGCCAGCACGGCCCGGCTGCCCGGCGAGAAGGCACCCGGGTAGTACATGATCTCGTCGGCCGCGTCGTCGAGGACGCTCAGCGCCGTGTCCAGGTGGTAGTAGCGCGGATCGACCAGATCCAGGCCGATCACCGGCCGCCCGAAGAACTCCTGGGCCTCGTCGTGCGAGAGCGGGCTGGACCGGAAGCCGCGCCCCGCCAGGACGTACGAGGAGGTCACCGCGAAGTCGCCCTCGCCCTCGTTGACGTGGACGGGCTCGTGGATCTCGGTGAAGCCGTGATCGCGGAACCAGTCGCGGTGGGCGGCCGCCTCCGGGAACCGCTCCTGGTACGCGAACCGGGCCCCCAGGACCCGGCCGTCGATGACGGTGGCCCCGTTGGCGGCGAAGACCATGTCCGGCAGGTCCGGGTGGGGCGCGAGCAGCTCGACGGTGTGGCCGAGGGCGCGGTAGCGGCCCAGCAGGTCCTCCCACTGGGTCTGTGCCAGCGGGAGGTCGACGGGCTTGGTCGGGTCCATCCACGGGTTGATGGAATACGTCACCTTGAAGTGCGCCGGGGCGCACATCAGGTAGCGGCGGGGTGTGGCTTCACGAGGCAACGAGGGCTCCTCACGAATCGTCGCTGCGGCATTGGTGGCCGCTGCGGCCGGTGCGTCGCACGGGTGTGTGCGTGAGCCCATGGTGCGCCGTCCGGGGCCGCGGGGACAGTGGACCGATCGGGTGGTTACCCCTCGTGGTCCGCTCACCGCAACCGTGGGTGCGTCAGTGATCGCGGTGGGCCACCGGTCTGCGCACCCCGCTTCAGGACTCTGGCCACCCGAGGCGCAGGATGGTGGGACCATGGACAGGGGCAACGCTTGAGGTAAGGGGATAGATGGGCGCCGATTTCAGCCGTGCTCGCGGCT
The DNA here is from genome assembly GCF_044458665.1 of Streptomyces sp. NPDC050422. Lineage (NCBI taxonomy): Bacteria > Bacillati > Actinomycetota > Actinomycetes > Kitasatosporales > Streptomycetaceae > Streptomyces > Streptomyces sp. NPDC050422. The sequence continues at coordinate 1,018 of NZ_JBITIE010000061.1, read as the reverse complement.
CAGAGGGCAGGTTTTCCCACTGGCTGCGCCGACGGCCCAAACCGCAGCAGGGTGACGTCGACGGCACCGCACGGGAGGCGCTGCTCCTGGCTGTCGCCGAGGCCGGGATGCCGATCGCGCCCGCCGCCCACCCGGTCGGCTACCGATGTTCGTGCGAACGTGTCGGCTGTCCCACCCCCGCCAGGCACCCCATCTCCTTCGCCTGGCAGACGCAGTCCACGACCGACCGCGCACAGATCGAGCGCTGGGCCCGCAGCCAGCCGCAGGCCAACTTCATCACGGCGACCGGCATGATCCACGACGTGCTCGACGTCCCGCTCTCGGCGGGCACGCAGGCGCTGGAAAGGCTCCTCGCCGCCGGTATCGAGGTGGGCCCGGTGGCCCGGTCCGGCGACGACCGGATGCTCTTCTTCACCGCGACGCGCGGTACGCCGGAGGACGAGGACGAGTGGTGGCCGTGCGAGCTGGACTGCCACCCCGAGACGATGGACGAGCACCCCGGGCTGCGCTGGCACTGCCGGGGCAGCTACGTACTGCTGCCACCGGCCATGCTCCCGGGTGAGCTGGACGTCAGCTGGGTGCGGGGGCCGGAGAACCCGCTGCCGGACCCGCTGACCCTGCTGGAGACCCTGACGGACGCCTGCGCGCGATTCGTGGGCTCCGCGGAGCAGAGCGACGTCGACCACGAGTCGGTGGCCTGGCCGCTGGGCCGGTAGCCGTCGCGAGAGCGAAGGGGTCCGGGTCCTCCCTGGGGCCTGTCGTCACACTGCCGTCTGCCGTGCGACGCCTTGCACGCACTCTCGCCGTACCGGCCCCGGACCCCGGTACGTCCAGTACAGGGGTCCGGGGCCGGTACGCCGAGAGCACGCACCTGACGCCGCGCGGCCGCCCTTCGGGCGAGGACGGCAGTGTGACGACAGGCCCTAGGGCCAATGCCGTTCGGTTAGCCCTCTGACGGGTTTGGCAACGTGCTGATCTCGATGTGGACGGTGGTCCTGCGGGTGCGGTGGTCGATGTC
>NZ_JBITIE010000060.1:0-2687 GCF_044458665.1 Streptomyces sp. NPDC050422 | reverse complement strand
ACGCTTCCTTTGTACTCACCCGCAGAACATTTTCTGGGGCTTTCCTCCGGGCGCTTCCCTTCGGTCTTGCGTTTCCGACTCTATCAGACTCTTTCATGTCCGATTCCCGGTTGAAGCGGGCCTCGCATTTTCGCTTTCCAGTTCTTCGCTTTCGCGCTTTCCCTTTCCAGCGGTTCCAACCTTACCAGACTCATTTCATCCCGTTTACCGGTCCGAATTGAATTCCAGTGGCCGTTGAAGGGCCTTGCCTTTCGGCGGATTCGACTTTATCAGAAGCAATACCGCCGAACAGATCGGCTTCACGCTTCAGAGAGTGGGAATCAAATGGCTCTGCGGAAATTCAATTTCCACAAGAGCGAGACAACTCTAACTGTCGGGCTCGAACTTGTCCAGTTCGAGGCAACCGTTTGAATCTACCTCCCCCAGTCCGCTGTGTCAACAGTTTTTGGGGCGAGGAGGAGACTAGCAGGTCAGCGGTGCCGTACGCACATCAGGCGGCCACTGGCAGTTCGGCACTTCGTTCGGCTGCTGCGATGTCGCCCGAGTCGCCGGCTCGGGATGCCCGGCCGCCCAGGATGTAGACGTAGGCGAGGAAGGCCAGCTCGGCGGCGATCCCTACGGCGATGCGTGCCCAGGTCGGAAGGCCTGAAGGGGTGACGAAGCCTTCGATGAGGCCCGATACAAACAGGACGAGAGCGAGTCCGACGGCCATGCCGATGGCGGCCCGGCCCTGTTGTGCCAGGGCAGTACGCCGGGTGTACGGACCTGGATCAATGACCGTCCAGCCCAGGCGGAGGCCGGTTCCGGCCGCGACGAAGACCGCCGTGAGTTCCAGCAGCCCGTGGGGAAGGATGAGGCCGAGGAAGGTGTCGAGCCGGCCCGCCGAGGACATCAGGCCGATGCCGACCGCGAGGTTGAGCACGTTGACGAAGAGGATCCAGATCACCGGGACACAGAGGAACGCGCCGAGTACCAGGCACATGGCTGCGGCCTGGGCGTTGTTCGTCCAGACCTGGGCGGCGAACGAGGCCGCTGGATGGCTGGAGTAGTACGTCTCGTACTCGCCTCCGGGGCTGGTCAGGCGGCGGAGGTCGTCCGGTGCGGCGATGGCCGACTGAACCTCCGGGTGGGTGCCGATCCACCAGCCCATCAGCGCGGCCAGGAGCGCGGAGAGGACAGCGGTGGGTATCCACCAGCGCCTGGAGCGGTAGACCGCTGCGGGAAATCCCGCCGTGAGGAAATGCGCCGCGTCTCGCCAGGAGGCACGGCGGGTGCCGGTCACCGTCGAGCGGGCGCGGGCCACCAGTTGTGTGAGGCGCGCGGTGAGCAGCGGGTCGGGGGCGCTGGACTGGATCAGGGAGAGATGGGTGGCCGTGCGCTGGTAGAGGTCGACGAGTTCGTCGGCTTCCGCGCCCGTGAGTTTGCGCCCGCGGTGCAGGAGGTGGTCCAGGCGGTCCCACTCGATGCGGTGGGCGTTGACGAAGACATCGAGGTCCATGGTCGGCTGCTGCTCCTGGCAGGGGTGTTGTACGGGTCCGTACGACTGCGGCGCGTCGCGGGTCAGCTTGGCAGACTGTGGGACCGAGGGGCAGGGATGATCGGCGAAGGGTGGGCGGCAATGAGTGAGCTGGTGACCGGGGACGCGGTCGTGCTGGGGTTGCGGCCGGCGAAATTGCCGAGCCGCACACTGGCTCTGGCCATCGATCTGGCGGTAGTCGGAACGGTGTTCGTGCTGGTGTCGATCGGTTTGGCCATTGCGACGATCACCCTCGACGACGCAGCGAGGGCGGCGGTGACCGTAGCGACTTTCCTGCTTGTTCTGGTGGGGGCCCCAGTCGCGGTGGAAACGCTCAGCCACGGCCGTTCGCTGGGGAAGCTCGCGTGCGGGCTTCGAGTGGTGCGGGACGACGGGGGGCCCATCCGGTTCCGGCATGCGTTGGTGCGTGGGGCGATGGGCGTGGTGGAGATCCTTGCGACGCTCGGTGCGGTCGCCGCTGTCGCCTCGCTGGTTTCGGCACGCGGGCGGCGGCTCGGGGATGTCTTCGCGGGGACGCTCGTCGTACGGGAGCGGGTGCCGGCGGGCAGGGCGGCGGCCGTTCCGCCTCCCCCGCCCTGGCTGGTCGGACGGTTCGCCGGACTGGATCTGTCGGCGGTCCCGGACGATCTGTGGCTTGCTGTGCGGCAGTACCTGACGCGGATGCACCAGTTGGATGCCGCCGTGGGGCGGGACATGTCGCAGCGGCTGGCCGGAGAGGTTGCTACGAGGACCGGGGTCCCGGCGCCCGGGGGCGTGCCGGCCGCCGCGTTCCTGGCCGCCGTGGTGAACGAACGGCAGGCGCGTGACGCGCGACGGGCGTTCGGCTCAGCCCCGCACACGGCTCCCACGGCTCCCCCGACTCCGGTGCCCCGTCCGGCTCCCGCGCAGGCGGCGCCCGTCGCTCCCGCGCAGGCGGCGCCCGTCGCTCCCGCGCAGGCGGCGCCCGTCGCTCCCGCGCAGGCGGCCCCCGTCAGGCCTGCCGAACCCGGCAGTGCGGCAGCGGCTCCCGGGGTGGCCGCGGTGCGGCCGCCCACCAGCGGATTCGCCCCGCCCGCCTAGTGACGTGAGTCGGAGATTCGCTGGCAGTAGGACGCGACTTTGTCGAGGATCTCGTCGGCGGTCCTGGTCCAGATGAAGGGCCGTGGGTGGT
>NZ_JBITIE010000059.1:0-2725 GCF_044458665.1 Streptomyces sp. NPDC050422 | reverse complement strand
CTGCAGGGGGGACCCTGTGGGAGAGTAGGACGCCGCCGAACTCCTTTTGATAGTTAAGCCCCGTGCCCTTGTGGCACGGGGCTTTTCTGCGTTCCCGACCCGCTCACGCAGAGCGGTCTCAGTCCGCTGTGACCAGGTGGGTGTCGTACGCCAGGATGACCGCTTGCACACGATCCCTGGCGCCGGTCTTTGCGAGGATGCGCGAGACGTGGGTCTTCACTGTGGATTCGGCTACGTGGAAGCGTTCGGCGATCTCCGAGTTGGTCCAGCCCCGGCCGATGACGGTGAGGATCTCCCGTTCCCGGTCGGTGAGTTTTGCGATCCGTGCGTCCGGGGTCGCAGGGCTGCCTGGGGTGGCCGGCAAGTGCTGCACGTATGCGTCGAGGAGACGGCGGGTCAGGCTCGGGGCGACCACCGCGTCGCCGCTGGCCACGGCCCGGATGCCGGAGAGGAGCTCCTCCGGTAGCGCGTCCTTGATCAGGAAGCCGCTGGCGCCGGCGCGCGATGGACGGGGTCCTGGTGATCGCTCACTCGGACAAGGAGGGTGCCGCACCCACCTGGAAGCGGACCTACGGGCACCACCCGCTGATGGGGTTCGTCGACCACGGACCGGGCGGCACCGGTGAACCGGTCGCGGCCCTGCTCAGAGCGGGCAACGCGGGATCGTACACCGCGGCCGACGACATCACCGCCACCCAACTGGCCTTGGCCCAGCTGCCGAAGGAGTACCGGCGTGGGCGCCGGACCCTGATCCGCACCGACTCCGCGGGTGGCACCCACGACTTCGTCGCCTGGCTCGCCCGGCGAGGGCGGTGGCTGTCCTACTCGGTCGGCATGACGGTCACCGAGGCGATCCACCAGCACGTGCTGAAGGTTCCGGCATCGGCCTGGAGGTCGGCCGTCGAGCTGGAGGTCGGCCGTCGAGACGGACGGCGAGGTCCGCGACGGCGCCTGGGTCGCCGAACTCACCGGTGACGTCCTGGACGGCTGGCCCAAGGGCATGCGGCTGATCGTCCGCAAGGAACGACCGCATCCCGGGGCCCAGTTGCGGCTCACCGATGCAGACGGCATGCGGCTGACGTGCTTCGCCACCAACACCTCGGACCGGCCGATCGCCGAACTCGAGCTCCGTCACCGACTGCGGGCCCGGGCCGAGGACCGCATCCGAAACGCCCGCGCCACCGGCCTACGGAACCTTCCCCTGGACCACACCGCCCAGAACCAGATCTGGCTGGAGATCGTGCAGATCGCCCTCGACCTGCTGGCCTGGATGCCGATGCTCGCGCTGACCGGCAAGGCCCGCCTCTGGGAGACTCGCCGCCTGCGGTTCCGCCTGTTCACCACGGCCGGACAACTCGTCACCACTGGCCGCCGGCGAATCCTCCGCCTGGCCCGGCCCTGGTCCAGTCACATCACCGCCGCACTCGACCAGCTCGCACTCCTGCCGAACCCCGGCGGACCAGCAACTTTCCCGTCCCTACGACAGCATCGCGACACCGGAGCAGTGGAATCCGGCGCCTCCCCGAGACGACACTCGGGCCGTCAACCTGTCCACTCTCCGCCCACGGCACGAAAACGGCCCACCGACTTCGTCGGCGGACCGTCATGAAACTTCGAGGTTAGGGCGTGTCTCCTTGGTGCAGAAGCCACCCAGCTGAAGCGAAAAGTATGGAGAAACGAAGGGGGCGCATGCCTACTGTCGGCGTGGAGGTAAACCGTGTCCTGGCCATCAGTGATCATCCTTGTCCCCGCGGAGCAGCGCCCGTCGCTTGAAGATCGATTCCGTTCCTTTGAGCTCGTGCCGGATCCTGTGACGGGTGACGAAAGGTTGGACTGGCACGGGTACTCGTTCTCCCTCGACCTCTCGGGCGGGATCCTGACGGACTTCGAGCCGGACGAGCTTGAGCAAGTGACGACCTCGATCGGCGAACCGTATGCGGTCCACGTGTCGTGCCAATCCATGGACGCGGCCCGGACATTCCTCAGCAACGTCCTCCCTGGGGTGGACGGTCTCCTGGATGCCAACCATTTCGAGATCTTGCCGACGAGCAAGTTTCATAGCCTGATAGACCGACATCCTCGCTGGGACTGGCGTCGCCAACCGAGTACAGACCTCCAGTAGGTCGGCTCAAGCCGGCTTCCTGTCACCTGCGGGACCAGATCAGAATGGCCGCGAGGTGCAATGCGGCCTGATACGCGATGGCGAGCGTGTCCGTCCGCATCGCGAGGCCGCGCCACTGCTTGAGGCGGGCGATGCACCGCTCGACGGTATTGCGCTCCTGGCATCTTTCAGCATCGAAGGCTGGCGGGCGGCCTCCGGCGCGGCCTCGCCGCAGACGGTGACCGATCTGGTCCGCAGGCTGCGGGATGACGGCCCGAATACCGCGACGGCGGCGGTGCCCACAGTTTGCGCGGGAAGAGTAGGCCAGATCCGCAAGGACGACCGTAGGGCGGGTTCTTGCCCTGCCAAGTCCGCATCGCGGGATCCGGATTCTGGCCGTTACCGCCTCGACGGCTGGTGCGTTCGGGCGTGGCCTGCAGTGACGTGGATAGCCAGAGGCCGTGCCCGGCTGTCGCTGGCCAGGTGGACCTTCGTACTCAAGCCGCCGCCGGAGCGTCCGAGCGTGTGGTCTGAGGTTCCCCCTGCGGGCCGGACAGCTTGATACTGGGACGGATGGTCCCGGAGGAAGCAGTCACAGGTAGTGAGCAAGAAGAGCAACATGAG
>NZ_JBITIE010000058.1:0-4330 GCF_044458665.1 Streptomyces sp. NPDC050422 | reverse complement strand
CTCGACAGCTGCATCGGTCATCGGGACCACCCGAGCATGCCCGCTGATCATGCCGGCCCACTGGGAAACTCCAAGATCCCCGACAGAGTCAAGCTGAGGCCAGCGGACCCCTGTGGACAGTGGCCGGCCGTCCGCACAGGTGGCTACGGCGGCTGTCAGTGTCCGTCCGTACGGTGGAAGGCATGACGACATCCTCCGAGGAGAAGATCGCCGACGCGAAGAGGCTGTTGAGCCTCCCGCGTATCGTCGCGATCTGCGGCTCCACCCGCTTCATGACCGAGATGACCGAGGCCGATCTGCGGGAGACCAAAGCAGGAAAAATTGTCGTCAAACCGGGCTGTGACATGAAGTCGCCGCACGAACTCTCGTCCGATCCTGTCGAGGCCGAGGCGCTGAAGGTTCGACTCGATGATCTGCACCGGGCGAAGATCCGGCTCGCTGATGAGGCGCTCGTAGTCGGCGACTACATCGGAGACAGCACCCGAGCCGAAATCGCCTACGCCCGGTCGCTGGGCAAACCCGTGCGGTTCACGCACCCCGAAGTCGATCCTGACGCCTGACCGCATTGGGCCGGCAGAACGTTCACCCCACCGACAATGCGCGGTCGCCCGACACGATCGTCAGGGGATCGGGGTGTTGTCCCTCTGGTGGTAGTCCGTCTGCAGGTTCGCCGGTGGGGTCAAGAGCTGGCCCATCTCAATACTGCCGCTGCAGTCCAGACCGCTTTTGGGGTCGGTCACCCACGTTGGCCCACCGATCCAACCGCCCTCCGTGAAGTAGCCCGGCTCGAAGGTATGCGCGAACTCTTCCAGTCCAGAAATGATCCGGCGGCTCCAGTCGCGCTGCTCGCGCAAGCCCTCATCGTCGTATTGCCCAAGGTCCGTGACCTCGCCCAAGCCGAAGTCCGCGTACACCGCGACCTGCCCGAGGATGAGCGGCTGGCGGTTCACCGGGACGTCGGCCGGGCCGCGGCGCTCGCCGAACCGGTCCGACGCATTGCCCAGCCCCGCCGGCAGTCGCCCGGGCTCGACTACCACCGGCTCTCCAACGCCGAACACAGGGACAGCTCATCGATGCGCTCGCTGCCAGAGGCCGGAGAGGATTCAGTGCCGACGCCAGCGAATCAGCGACGTGCTGCCGAGTTCGCGTTCAGCTGCGAGCAGGTAAGCAACTGGGGAGCCTACGATCGTCTGACGGCGCGACATGAGCCTGCTGGCAACATATGGGACAACGGCAATGGCCGTTGCCACACCAGCGACAGCGAGTTGTCCGCCTGCGGCAGCAACGGCGCCCAGGATGGTGCCGGCTGCTGCGTTGGCGTCGATCTTCAGGACCATCGCTCCGGAGGTTGATTCGACGCCCAGCGCTCGCAGCGCTCTTCTGAGGTCATCGAGCTTCGGCTTGGTATGTCTCACATATAGGGATTCCAGGTGGGCATGCGCGACGGCTAGGTTCTCGACTGCGGCGATGGCCTGCAGCTCAGTTGAGACCTCTTCGAGGTGTATGCGAAAAGCGGCCAGCTCGGCCCGATACCGATCGCGGAAGCGGATGAGTTTGGATAGGGGCAGGTCCAGGAGATTCAACGGTTCGAGAACCGCCTGGATGGCGACTTGCAGATAGGCGCTATCGGCGTCCTCAAATCCCGGAGGTTGGGGCTCATCGCGAAGAAGCATCTCGGGCAAGCGGTCCAATGCACCAACGGCACGGTGCATCCGGGGGTCGTCGGTGACCAGCGAGGTCATGTTGTGGCGGGCTATCGCGTCGCTTAGTGCGGCCATGTAGGCAGATCCCATCGGGCTGCGGACACTGATCCACTCACGGTAGCCAGTGCCCGTCACCCGACGCGCCAGGTCTGAAGAAACAAGCAAATCGGACAGTTCGTGGCCGATAAGGGGATTCGCGGGGTCTGAGTACAAAGAAAACTCGTAGTTCTCCGGGAACGGGTTGTTGCTCACTGCCATTCTGTACTGTCGATCTTCGTGGCTATACACAATAGGGGCCTGCAGCCCGAATCGGCCCGTAATCTCCTGCCCATGAGTGGTGAGCAGCGCTCTAAAGGCGTCCGTCACGGCCGCCAGATCAGCCTTGCTTGGGACGGTTTCGATCAGGAAGTCGGTCTCCGAACGCAGTTGCCGGACCAAGTCAGTGTCGTTGTCCCACAGTTCCGTCAGTTCCGGGGGACGCACGCGCACGAGCTTGTCCCATGTCAGCAGGGCCAGTTTCACCGAGCTTTCCTCCTGGAAGTGTCGCCAGGGGTAGTACAGGGCGATCGATGGCACTCGCACCTCCGTTGATCGGCTGAGCTTCGTCGATTCTCTCAGGCTGTCAACACAGAACCAACGCCAGCATCGAAGCCCCGAGCCACTGATCGGCCGACCATCGAACTGCCTGCAGCAACGGGCCTAATCCGCGGTCGCGGCCAGCGAGTTGGGCCCAGCCGCGATCATCGCACACGCCCCGATCGCTACTGAATTTGAATGTGTGATGTCGGCCTGATCGTGTCAGCCGGTCAGGGCCAGGCCGGTGCCTATGAGGCAGCCGTCGATGAGAAGCCGTTGTCCTATCGATCTTGAGTGCGGTGTGATCGAAAGTGGCTGTCGGGGCGGGTGAATCTTGCCGTGTCGTGCATGAGGACAGGGCCTCTGGTGCAGTTCGGAGTTGTCGAGACGCCGAGTACGCCAGGAGGCCCTGTTGTCTATGTTGTACGCGGTCGGGGGCGAGGATCTCAACTCGTCGGTCGTGTCGTGCGATTGTCTCGCTCACCGGTTCGGGAACGCGGCCGATCAGCCCGGCCGGGCGCCGGTGTACAGCACGGATCTGACGGACATTGAGTGGCGGGAGATCCGTCCGCTGCTGCCGGTGCCGGGGTGGCTGGAGGGCCGGGGCGGACGTCCGGAGGGCTACGTCCGGAGGGCTACTGCCACCGCCAGATGCTCGATGCTGTCTTCTACGTCCTCGACAACGGGATCAAGTGGCGGGCGATGCCGGTGGACTTCCCCGCCTGGGACCGGGTCTACGCCTTCTTCCGACGATGGCGCGACGCCGGACTGATCACCGAGCTCCACGACCGGCTGCGCGGGAAGGTCCGTGAGCGGGCCGGGCGGGAAGCAGAGCCGACGGCCGCGGTCATCGACTCGCAGTCCGTGAAGGCCGACGTGGTCGTCGGCGCCGGCAGCCGGGGCTACGACGGAGGCAAGAAGATCAACGGCAGGCGCCGGCATCTGATCTGCGACACGGTCGGCCTGCTGCTGATGATCAACGTGACCGCGGGCAACGTCACCGACCGCCAGGCGGCCACCGACATGCTGCCCGCCCTGCGCGAGCGGTTCCCCACGATCACCAGACTATGGGCCGACGGCGGCTACACCGGAACCCTGATCACCTGGGCCCTGACCGTCCTGCACCTGGTCGTCACCGTGATCAAACGCAGCGACGACACCTCCGGCTTCGTGGTGCTGCCGCGCAGGTGGGTGGTGGAGCGGACCTTCGGCTGGCTGATGCGCTCACGCCGGCTGGCCCGCGACTACGAGCGGCGGCCCGACACATCCGAGGCGATGATCCTGTGGCCGATGACCATGCTCATGACCCGCCGCCTCGCAGCTCGGGCACAAGCGTGAACCGCCCCGACGGTTCCTTGACCAGCCAGCCCCGTTCCGCCAGCCGTGCCGCCTTCGACCGCACCCCCTCAGTCTTCGCCGGCACGCGCTCCAGACCGAGCGCCGAAGCGATCTCCCCGCAGGCCAACGCCGCCGGAGAGGCGGCCAGCACCCCGACGATCCGCTGATAGTCCGGCGACAGCTCCGACACCTCGACGCCTTCACCCCTGACCGGCACCACCGACCCCGGCACCCTCCCGCCCTCCCGCCCTTCGGCGTCGGCGTCGGCGTCGGCGTCGGGGCAGTGTTCTCCGCAACCGGCACCGCCGTCTCCATAACGTCAGCACCACCGCCCGGACCAGCGAGAACCTCGACGAGAACCTCCCGCGCAGTCACGAACCGCTCCCAGAACAGCTCCGCGTCGCGCAGCTCAGCGAGAACCCGGTCCGCCTCCTCACGCAACACCTCAACCCGCTGCCGGGCACCCCGTTCCCGCTCCTCCAGCAAACCGACCACCGACGGCATCCCTGAACCTCCACGACCAGACGACACGACGTGTCCTGTCTGCCACAGAACCCGCCACACCATGCCTGACCAGCGGAAAGTCAGCGATCAAGTACGGAAAGACAACGGCTTCTGAGCTTGACTCTGTCGGGGATCTTGGAGTTTCCCAGTGGGCCGGCATGATCAGCGGGCATGCTCGGGTGGTCCCGATGACCGATGCAGCTGTCGAG
>NZ_JBITIE010000057.1:0-3207 GCF_044458665.1 Streptomyces sp. NPDC050422 | reverse complement strand
GGTGGGGTGGTGGGTGGCTGGTCGTTGTTTGAGAACTGCACAGTGGACGCGAGCATCTGTGGCCAAGTTTTTAAGGGCGCACGGTGGATGCCTTGGCACTAGGAACCGATGAAGGACGTGGGAGGCCACGATAGTCCCCGGGGAGCTGTCAACCAAGCTTTGATCCGGGGGTTTCCGAATGGGGAAACCCGGCAGCCGTCATGGGCTGTCACCCACTGCTGAACACATAGGCAGTGTGGAGGGAACGAGGGGAAGTGAAACATCTCAGTACCCTCAGGAAGAGAAAACAACCGTGATTCCGGGAGTAGTGGCGAGCGAAACTGGATCAGGCCAAACCGTATGCGTGTGATACCCGGCAGGGGTTGCGCATGCGGGGTTGTGGGATCTCTTTTTCATGGTCTGCCGGCTGTGAGACGAGTCAGAAACCGTTGATGTAGGCGAAGGACATGCGAAAGGTCCGGCGTAGAGGGTAAGACCCCCGTAGCTGAAACATTAACGGCTCGTTTAAGAGACACCCAAGTAGCACGGGGCCCGAGAAATCCCGTGTGAATCTGGCGGGACCACCCGTTAAGCCTAAATATTCCCTAGTGACCGATAGCGGATAGTACCGTGAGGGAATGGTGAAAAGTACCGCGGGAGCGGAGTGAAATAGTACCTGAAACCGTGTGCCTACAAGCCGTGGGAGCGTCGCGCATCGAGTTTACTCGGTGCGTCGTGACTGCGTGCCTTTTGAAGAATGAGCCTGCGAGTTTGCGGTGTGTTGCGAGGTTAACCCGTGTGGGGAAGCCGTAGCGAAAGCGAGTCCGAATAGGGCGATTTAGTAGCGCGCTCAAGACCCGAAGCGGAGTGATCTAGCCATGGGCAGGTTGAAGCGGAGGTAAGACTTCGTGGAGGACCGAACCCACCAGGGTTGAAAACCTGGGGGATGACCTGTGGTTAGGGGTGAAAGGCCAATCAAACTCCGTGATAGCTGGTTCTCCCCGAAATGCATTTAGGTGCAGCGTCGTGTGTTTCTTGCCGGAGGTAGAGCACTGGATAGGCGATGGGCCCTACCGGGTTACTGACCTTAGCCAAACTCCGAATGCCGGTAAGTGAGAGCACGGCAGTGAGACTGTGGGGGATAAGCTCCATGGTCGAGAGGGAAACAGCCCAGAGCATCGACTAAGGCCCCTAAGCGTACGCTAAGTGGGAAAGGATGTGGAGTCGCAGAGACAACCAGGAGGTTGGCTTAGAAGCAGCCACCCTTGAAAGAGTGCGTAATAGCTCACTGGTCAAGTGATTCCGCGCCGACAATGTAGCGGGGCTCAAGCGTACCGCCGAAGTCGTGTCATTCCAGCATGTACCCCCAACGGGGGCTGGGATGGGTAGGGGAGCGTCGTGTGCCGGGTGAAGCAGCCGCGGAAGCGAGTTGTGGACGGTTCACGAGTGAGAATGCAGGCATGAGTAGCGATACACACGTGAGAAACGTGTGCGCCGATTGACTAAGGGTTCCTGGGTCAAGCTGATCTGCCCAGGGTAAGTCGGGACCTAAGGCGAGGCCGACAGGCGTAGTCGATGGACAACCGGTTGATATTCCGGTACCCGCTTTGAAACGCCCAATACTGAATCAGGCGATGCTAAGTCCGTGAAGCCGGCCCGATCTCTTCGGAGTTGAGGGTAGTGGTGGAGCCGACGAACCAGACTTGTATTAGGTAAGCGATGGGGTGACGCAGGAAGGTAGTCCAGCCCGGGCGGTGGTAGTCCCGGGGTAAGGGTGTAGGCCGTGTGGTAGGTAAATCCGTCACACATTAAGGCTGAGACCTGATGCCGAGCCGATTGTGGTGAAGTGGATGATCCTATGCTGTCGAGAAAAGCCTCTAGCGAGTTTCATGGCGGCCCGTACCCTAAACCGACTCAGGTGGTCAGGTAGAGAATACCGAGGCGTTCGGGTGAACTATGGTTAAGGAACTCGGCAAAATGCCCCCGTAACTTCGGGAGAAGGGGGGCCATCACTGGTGATTGAATTTACTTCATGAGCTGGGGGTGGCCGCAGAGACCAGCGAGAAGCGACTGTTTACTAAAAACACAGGTCCGTGCGAAGCCGTAAGGCGATGTATACGGACTGACGCCTGCCCGGTGCTGGAACGTTAAGGGGACCGGTTAGCTGACTTTCGGGTCGGCGAAGCTGAGAACTTAAGCGCCAGTAAACGGCGGTGGTAACTATAACCATCCTAAGGTAGCGAAATTCCTTGTCGGGTAAGTTCCGACCTGCACGAATGGCGTAACGACTTCTCGACTGTCTCAACCATAGGCCCGGTGAAATTGCACTACGAGTAAAGATGCTCGTTTCGCGCAGCAGGACGGAAAGACCCCGGGACCTTTACTATAGTTTGATATTGGTGTTCGGTTCGGCTTGTGTAGGATAGGTGGGAGACTTTGAAGCGGCCACGCCAGTGGTTGTGGAGTCGTCGTTGAAATACCACTCTGGTCGTGCTGGATGTCTAACCTGGGTCCGTGATCCGGATCAGGGACAGTGTCTGATGGGTAGTTTAACTGGGGCGGTTGCCTCCTAAAGAGTAACGGAGGCGCCCAAAGGTTCCCTCAGCCTGGTTGGCAATCAGGTGTTGAGTGTAAGTGCACAAGGGAGCTTGACTGTGAGACCGACGGGTCGAGCAGGGACGAAAGTCGGGACTAGTGATCCGGCAGTGGCTTGTGGAAGCGCTGTCGCTCAACGGATAAAAGGTACCCCGGGGATAACAGGCTGATCTTCCCCAAGAGTCCATATCGACGGGATGGTTTGGCACCTCGATGTCGGCTCGTCGCATCCTGGGGCTGGAGTCGGTCCCAAGGGTTGGGCTGTTCGCCCATTAAAGCGGTACGCGAGCTGGGTTTAGAACGTCGTGAGACAGTTCGGTCCCTATCCGCTGTGCGCGTAGGAATATTGAGAAGGGCTGTCCCTAGTACGAGAGGACCGGGACGGACGAACCTCTGGTGTGCCAGTTGTCCTGCCAAGGGCATGGCTGGTTGGCTACGTTCGGAAAGGATAACCGCTGAAAGCATCTAAGCGGGAAGCCTGCTTCGAGATGAGTATTCCCACCCTCTTGAAGGGTTAAGGCTCCCAGTAGACGACTGGGTTGATAGGCCAGATGTGGAAGCCCGGTAACGGGTGGAGCTGACTGGTACTAATAGGCCGAGGGCTTGTCCTCAGTTGCTCGCGTCCACTGTGTT
>NZ_JBITIE010000056.1:0-5153 GCF_044458665.1 Streptomyces sp. NPDC050422 | reverse complement strand
CTCACCCGCGTCTGCACGCCGGTGGGACGAATGGTGCAGACGCGGGACGGCCGGGTCCGGGGGCGTGCAGGGGAGTCCCCGCAGGACGACGAACACCGACCCGGGTCCGCTACGTACCCGCCGAACGTTCGTCGTCCGAGGAGACGCCCCGGAGGGACCCCGGACCCCCACCCACCGGACAGAGGCGCCTCGCAACGCGGAGCACCCGCACCACCTGCGTTCGGTCCCGGTGAATCAGGCCTTTGCGGCCGTGTACGTCTCCAGCCACGCCGGGAACTCCGTCAAGGACGACAGGACGACGTCCGCGCCCGCCGCGCGCAGTTCCGCCTCGTCGCACGGGCCCGTCGTCACGCCCACCGAGAAGGCGTTCGCCGCCTGCGCGCCGCGTACGTCGCCCGTGTGGTCGCCGACGTACACCGACGCCCCGTGCTCGCGCAGGGCCTCCGCCTTCGCCTCGGCCCAGAGGCCGCCCACGATCACGTCGGGTTCGATGCCGAGGTGGGTCAGGTGCAGCTTCGCGTTCGGTTCGTACTTGGCGGTGACGACCATCGTCCGGCCGCCCAGCGCGCGGATCGCCTCGATCGACTCCCGGGCTCCGGGCATCGCGAGCGTCGGGGCTATCGCGTGCGTGGGATAGATCTCACGGTAGCGATCGGCCATCGCGGCCACTTCGGCGGCCGGAAACCAGTGCGCGATCTCCTGCTCCAGCGGCGGACCCAGTCGGCTCACCGCCAGATCGGCGTCGATGAACGCCCCCGTCTCGGCGGAGAACGCCAGGAAGGCGGCCTTGATGCCGGGCCGTGAGTCGATGATCGTCATGTCCAGGTCGAATCCGACCGTCAGTGCGTGCGTAGCCATGACGTCCATTGTGCCGACCGCCCACCGCTCCCGGCCCACCCCCGGACGGCCCCGCACCAACGACGCTTAGACTTAGCCAAGCCTTACTTACCTTCGCTTTGTCTTGCTTGTCCTCGCCTGTCTATGGGGTCCGATGCCAGCCGCCGCACCACGCCGCTCCAGACGCGCTCTCGCGACGGCGGCGGCCGTTGTGGCGCTGCTGATAGCCGTACTGCTCAGCCTCGCCGTCGGGGCGCGCTCCATACCCCCGGCCGACGTGTTCGACGCCCTGCTCCACGGCGGGCACTCCGACGCCGCCGAAGTCATCCGGAACATGCGCGTCCCCCGCACCCTGATCGGCCTGATGGTCGGCGCCTCGCTCGCCCTCGCCGGCACGGTGCTCCAGGGCATCACCCGTAACCCCATCGCCGACCCCGGCATCCTCGGCATCAGCCAGGGTGCCTCGGTCGGGGTGGTGCTCGCCATCGCGTACGCGGGGATCCACACGCTCACCGGGTATGTGTGGTTCGCCTTCGCGGGTGCGGCCATCGCTTCCGTCGCCGTGTACGCCATCGCCTCCAGCGGACGCGGCGGCGCCACCCCGGTGAAGCTCGCGCTCGGCGGCGCCGCGATCAACGCGCTGCTGGTGTCCGTGACCATGGCCGTGCTGACCACGAAGGCGTCCGCGCTGGACGAGTTCCGGTTCTGGCAGGTCGGCTCAATCGCCGGCCGCGAGGCCGAGGTGGCCCAGCAGATCTGGCCGTTCCTGCTGCTCGGAACGGTGCTCGTGCTCTGCGTCGCCCGCGGCCTCGACGCGCTCGCGCTCGGCGAGGACATGGCGAAGGGCCTCGGGCAGAAGATCGCGACCGTACGGATCGTCGGCGGCATCGGGGCCACCGTGCTCACCGGGGCCGGCGTCGCCGCGGCCGGTCCGATCGCGTTCATCGGGCTCGCCGTTCCCCATATCGCCCGGGCGATCGTCGGCAGCGACCACCGCTGGGTGCTACCGATGGCCGCCCTGATCGGACCCGTGATGCTGCTCGTCTCCGATGTCATCGGCCGGATCGTCTTCCCGCCGAGCGAAGTGCCCGCCGGGGTCATGACGGCCCTGATCGGGGTGCCGTTCCTGGTCACGCTGGTGCGCCGGAAGGCGGTGCCCGCATGAGCGCCACCACGGCCGCCGTGCGGCCCGCCGGGTACAGCCTCGTACGGATCGGGGCGCGCGGGCGGTTCCTGCTGCACCGCCGGGCCGCGGTCGTCGCCGCGTCGCTCGTCGTGCTGCTGGCCGTCGTCTGCGTCGCGTACCTCTGCGTCGGCGAGAGCTTCGTCGCACCGTCCGAGGTCCTGAACGTGATCCTGGGGCGGCCCTCCGCCGACGAACTCGTCGTCGGCACGCTGCGACTGCCGCGCATGGTCGTCGGGCTGCTCGTCGGCCTCGCCTTCGGGATCGCAGGCGCGCTGATCCAGACCGTGGCCCGCAACCCCCTCGCGAGCCCCGACATCATCGGCATCAGCCAGGGCGCGAGCGCGCTCACCGTCGGCGCGATGACGTTCGGCATCACCTCGTACACCGTCCTGCCGTACCTGTCGGTGATCGGCGGGGTCGCGGCCGCGGCGCTCGTCTACGCCTTCGCCTGGCGCGGCGGGCTGCACGCCACCCGCTTCGTCCTCATCGGCATCGGCTTCGCGATCGCGCTGCGCTCGGTCACCACGCTGTTCCTGACCAAGGGCGACTACCTCGTCGCCCAGCAGGCCCAGATCTGGATGACCGGTTCACTCAACGGGCGCGGCTACGACGAGGCCGCGCCCATCGGCTGGACCCTGCTGATCCTGCTTCCCGCCGTCCTGTGGGCAGCCCGTGCCCAGCGGTCCGTGACCATGGACGACGACACGGCGACCGCGCTCGGGGTCCGGCTCGGCCGGGTACGGCTGGGGCTCGTCGCGCTCGGCGTGATCCTGGCGTCCGTCGCCACGGGGACGGCCGGACCGGTCGACTTCGTCGCGCTGCTCGCCCCGCAGATCGCCCGCCGCATGACCCGCACCGCACAGATCCCGCTGCTCTGCTCGGCGCTGCTCGGCGCGGTGATCGTCGTCTTCGCGGACCTGCTGGCCCGCAGGCTCTTCTCCCCCACCGAACTTCCGGTGGGCGTCCTGACGGCGGCGGTCGGCGCCCCGTATCTGATCTGGCTGATCATCCGCGGTCACGGTGGCCGCTCGGGAGGCAACGCATGACCACGACCCGGCAGCAGGACACCACGACCAGCCGGCTGACGGTGCGCGAGCTGACCCTCGCGTACGAGGACCGCACCGTCGTCCACGAGCTGGACCTCGCCGTCCCCGACGGGAAGGTCACCGTCATCGTCGGGCCGAACGCCTGCGGCAAGTCGACGACGCTGCGCGCACTCGGCCGGCTCCTGAAGCCGCGGAGCGGGGCGGTGCTCCTGGACGGCACCGAGCTGTCGAAGATCCCCACGAAGCAGATCGCCCAGTCGATCGGGCTGCTCCCGCAGACCCCCGTGGCCCCCGAGGCGATCACCGTCTCCGACCTCGTCGCCCGCGGCCGCCAACCCCACCAGCACTGGTGGCAGCAGTGGTCCCAGGACGACGAGCGGGCGGTGACCGAGGCCATGGAACGTACCGACATCACCGCGCTCGGCTCCCGGTCCGTGGACGAGCTCTCCGGCGGACAGCGCCAGCGCGTCTGGATCGCGATGGCCCTCGCCCAGGACACCGATCTGCTGCTGCTCGACGAGCCGACGACGTACCTCGACATCGCCCACCAGGTGGAGGTCCTCGACCTGGTCCGCCGGCTCGCCGCCCCGGCCGCCGACGGCACCCGCGGCCGGACCGTCGTGACGGTGCTGCACGACCTCAACCAGGCCGCCCGCTACGCCGACCACCTGGTCGCCATGAAGGAGGGCCGGATCGTCGCCGAGGGCCACCCGAACGAAATCGTCACCGCCGAGCTCGTACGCGAGGTCTTCGGCCTCGAAGCCGTGATCGTCCCGGACCCGGTGACTGGCTCCCCACTCGTCGTGCCGGGCGCGCCCTGGCAGCCCGCGCAGTCCTCCTGAACCGCTCACCACCCACGAAAGGCACCGTATGTCCACCGCCCTCCGCCGCCGCGGCCTCACCCTCGGCGCCCTCGCCCTGACCGGTGCGCTCGCACTCACCGCCTGCGGTTCGTCCGACTCGGACTCCGACGACAGCGCCAAGACCGACGCTGCCGCGACCCACACCGTCAAAGCGGCCATGGGCGACGTCAAGGTCCCCGTGGCGCCCAAGCGGGTCGTGGTCCTCGACACCGGCGAGCTGGACTCCGCGCTCACCCTGGGCGTCCAGCCCGTCGGCGCGACGCACTCGGCGACGGAGGACGGCTTCCCCACGTACCTCCCGGCGGAGAAGACGAAGAAGCTCACGGAGGTCGGCGAGATCGCCAACCCCAACATGGAGACCGTCGCCTCCCTGAAGCCCGACCTGATCCTCACCAGCAAGGTGCGTGACGGCGACCGCTACGAGCAGCTCAGCGCCATCGCCCCCACCGTGATGACGGAGTCCACCGGCACCGCCTGGAAGGAGAACTTCCAGGTGCACGCCGAGGCGCTCGGCAAGCAGGCCGAGGCGAAGAAGATCGTCGACGCGTACGACGCCCATGTCGCGGAGGTGACCGCGGCGATCGGCGGCAAGGAGAAGGCGGCGGCCACCGACGTCAACTTCGTCCGCTTCGTCGAGGGCGCCGACATCCGCATCTACGGCAAGCAGAACTACATCGGCTCGATCCTCGCCGACCTCGGCATGGGCCGCCCCGCCATCACGGACAAGGCGAAGGACGGCTTCTCCTACGACGTCTCGTCCGAGAAGATCGACCTCGCGGACGCGGACGTCGTCTTCACGTCCACGTACGGCGACCCGGACAAGGCGGGGACGACGAAGACGATGACGAGCGGCCTCTGGAAGGGGCTGACCGCCTCCAGGAACGGCAAGGTCTTCAAGGTCGACGACCGCCTGTGGATCGCCGGCATCGGCTACACGGCGGCGGGCCAGATCCTCGACGAGTTCCAGACGAAGATGGCCGGCTGAGCGTACGGGGTTCCGGGGTGCGGGGCCCTCGGCCGGGCGGGCGCGCGGGGTTCCGGGTCCCCGTGGTGCCGGGTTCCGTCCTCAAGCGCCGGACGGGCTTGGTGTGTGCGGGTTGCCCCGCGTTGCTGATGCGCCTTACCTCGGTGGTGGGGGTCCGGGGTCCCTCCGGGGCGTCTCCTCAAACGACGAACGTTCCGCCGGTACGCGGACGACCCGGGTATCTGTTCGTCGTCCTG
>NZ_JBITIE010000055.1:0-5468 GCF_044458665.1 Streptomyces sp. NPDC050422 | reverse complement strand
GGCGCGCGCGGGGGGGGCGCCGCGCCGGGGGGGGGGGGGGGGGGGGGGCGCGCGGCCCCCCCCCCCCCCGGGGGGGGCCCCCCCCCCCCCCCGGGGGGGGCCCCCCCCCCCCCCGGGGGGGGCCCCCGCCGCGCACGGTTGCCCGGACTCCGCCCCGTCCCTGGGATAATCGGTCGCGTGACCGAGAACAGCGACACCCCCGACGGCACGGCTCCCGGCACCACCGAGTCCGGCGCGACGCCCACCGGTCCCCCCGCGACCGCCCCCGGACCACAGCCCGAGCCCATCCGCTTCTTCGGCACGACCTGGGTCGCCCACGACGGCAACTACGGGCTCCGCCGCGCCGGAGCCGCCATCGGTTCGCTCGCCGCCGCGGTCGCCTCCTGCTTCGTGCTGCGCTTCGCCTACCAGGGCCTGGAGATCGCCGACGTCGGCAGCCTCGTCGGTGTGCTGGTCGTGTTGATGTTCGCCATCTGCAGCGCCATCGCCTTCCGCAAGACGTGGGAGGGCTTCAGCCGCCGCCCGGCCGACCCGGCCCGCGAGGACACGCTGCGCGGCCTCAAGACCATCGGCTTCATCGGCTCGCTCCTCGCGTACTTCTTCCGTACGTTCACGGAGGCACCGGGCGAGAAGCTCCACCGCGCGGAGTACGAGGCGGCCCAGGCCCGGTTCGCGAAGCGCCGCTCGTCCCGGACCGGCAACCCGTCGGCCCGCAAGGCGGCCAGGGCGGCCAAGGCGAAGAAGCCCCGCCGCAAGTAGGCAGGACCCCGTCCCGGCCCATCCCGCCGGCCGCCCACCTCGGCAGCCACTCCGCGTTCCCGGTCCTGGGTGAGGAACCCACCCGGCGCCTCCTCGCCGAGGAAGACGAGCACCTCGCACCGCTCTTCCCGGACGGCAAGGTCGAGAACGTCGTCGACCTGAACGCGGCCATCCGCTGACGTGCCGCCGGCCCTTCCGGTGCGCGATCCCTTGACTGCGGGGTCCCGCCGGGACCAAAATTCATCGCATGATGAATTCTTCGGGCGTCGCCATCGAGGCCCGCGGCCTCACCGTCGTACGAGGCAGCCGCACCGTCCTGAAAGGACTCGACTTCACCGTCGAACCCGGCAGGATCACCGGCCTCCTCGGCCCCTCCGGCTGCGGCAAATCCACCCTGATGCGGGCCGTCGTCGGCACCCAGGCCAAGGTCACCGGCACCCTCGACGTCCTGGGCAGCCCGGCGGGCCACCCCACCCTCCGCCCACGGATCGGGTACGTCACCCAGGCCCCGTCCGTCTACACCGACCTCACCGTCCGGCAGAACCTCGACTACTTCGCGGCGATCCTCCAGCCGGGCCGCCGCCACCGGGACGCCCGCCGCGAAGCCGTGACCCGAGCCGTCACCGAGGTCGACCTGACCAGCCACGCCGACGCCCTCGCCGGCACGCTCTCCGGCGGCCAGCGCACCCGCGTCTCCCTCGCCGTGGCGCTCCTCGGCACCCCCGAACTGCTCGTCCTCGACGAACCCACCGTCGGCCTCGACCCGGTGCTCCGACGCGATCTGTGGAGTCTCTTCCACGGCCTCGCCGCCGACCGCGGCGCCACCCTGCTCGTCTCCTCCCACGTCATGGACGAGGCCGAGCGCTGCCACCGGCTGCTCCTGATGCGTGAAGGCGAGATCCTCGCCGACGACACCCCCGAGGCCCTGCGCACCGCCTCCCGCACCGACACCGTCGAAGAAGCCTTCCTCCACCTGGTCGACGCGGCCGCCACCCGTCAGGAGAACGCCCGATGAGCACCACGCCCGGCACCTCACCCCTGAGCGCAGCCCGCACCCTCGCCACCGCCGCCCGCGTCCTGCGCCAGTTGACGCACGACCCGCGCACGATCGCACTCCTCCTGCTGATCCCGGTCGTGATGATCACGCTGCTGCGTTACGTGTTCGACGGCAGCCCGCAGACCTTCGACTCCATCGGCGCCTCGCTCCTCGGCATTTTCCCGCTGATCACGATGTTCCTGGTGACCTCGATCGCCACCCTGCGCGAACGCACCTCGGGCACCCTGGAGCGGCTCCTCGCGATGCCGCTCGGCAAGGGCGACCTGATCGCCGGGTACGCCCTCGCCTTCGGCGCCGTCGCCATCGTCCAGTCGCTCCTGGCCACGGCCCTCTCGGTCTGGGCCCTCGGTCTGGACGTCACCGGATCACCGTGGCTGCTGCTCCTGGTCGCCCTGCTCGACGCCCTGCTGGGCACGGCACTCGGACTGTTCGTCTCCGCCTTCGCGGCTTCCGAGTTCCAGGCCGTCCAGTTCATGCCGGCCGTGATCTTCCCGCAGCTCCTGCTCTGCGGACTCTTCATCGCCCGGGATCAGATGGCCCCCGTCCTCGAAGCGATCTCGAACGTCCTGCCGATGTCGTACGCCGTCGACGGCATGAACGAGGTCCTTCGCCACACCGCCGTCACCGGAGACTTCGTCCGCGACATCGTGATCGTGGCCGGCTGCGCCCTCCTCGTCCTCACCCTCGGCGCCGCCACCCTCCGCCGCCGCACCGCCTGACGGGCCGGTGCGAGGATGGCGCCACGAGAACCGTGAGCACCGCCCGGAGGGTGAAGCGCATGACCCAGACAGTTGCAGTCCTCGGCACCGGCAAGATCGGCGAGGCCCTGCTCAGCGGCATGATCCGGGCCGGCTGGCGCCCGGGGAACCTGCTGGTCACCACCCGCCGCTCCGAGCGGTCCGCGGAGCTCCACGACCGCTACGGCGTCGACGCGGTCACCAACGCCGAGGCCGCCAAGCGCGCCGACATCCTCATCCTGGCGGTCAAGCCCCAGGACATGGGCCGCCTCCTCGACGAACTCTCTCCGCACCTCACCGCCGACCGCCTGGTCATCAGCGCCGCAGCCGGCATCACGACCGCCTTCTTCGAGGAGCGCCTCACCGCGGGCACCCCGGTGGTCCGCGTCATGCCGAACACCCCCGTCCTGGTCGACGAGGGCATGTCCGTCATCTCCGCGGGCAGCCACGCCACCACCGACCACCTCGCCACCACGGAAGCGATCTTCGGCGGGGTGGGCAAGACCCTGCGCGTCCCCGAGTCCCAGCAGGACGCGGCCACCGCCCTCTCCGGCTCGGGCCCCGCCTACTTCTACTTCCTCGTCGAGGCGATGACGGACGCCGGCATCCTCCTCGGCCTGCCCCGCGCCCAGGCCCACGACCTCATCGTGCAGGCCGCCATCGGCGCCGCCGTGATGCTCCGCGACAGCGGCGAACACCCGGTCAAGCTCCGCGAGGCGGTGACCAGCCCGGCCGGCACCACCATCAGCGCCATCCGCGAACTGGAGAACCACGGCGTACGCGCCGCCCTCATCGCAGCCCTCGAAGCGGCCCGCGACCGCAGCCGCGAGCTCGCCTCCGGCAACGGCTGAACTAGGGCCTGTCGGCGGCAGCGATCAGCTCCGCGCTGCGCACCACCTGCGCGAACCCACCGCCGTGCAGCGACACGGCGGTGGCCCGCGCCAGCTCCTCCGCGCCGAGCGTCCACCCCCACGGACCGGCCCACGGACCGGTGCCGTCGAAGGTGTACGTCGCATCGAGCGCGAAGAACACCTCGTAACCCAGGTTCCCCGCCATCCGCGCCGTCGTCTCCGCGCACATATTGGTCTGGATCCCGGCCACCACGATCTGCCGCACCCCGGCGCCGCTCAGCCAGGCACCCAGATCCGGCGTCCCGTAGAACGCCGAATTCACGCTCTTCGTCAGAAACAGCTCGGGCCCACTGCCCTTTCCCCGTCGCTCCTCCACGTACGACTTGAAGTCGTTCCCGGGATACCCCACCCGCAACGGCGAATCGGGCTTGGGCGAGTCATGCCGTACGAAGACGACGGGCCGCCCACTCGCCTGCCAGGCATCGATCAGCCCGGCGATGTTCCGGTCCGCCGAGGGATTGTTCCGCGGCCCCCAGTACGCCTCCTCCTCGAAACCCTGCTGTACGTCCACCACGACCAGTGCTGCGTTCTCCGCGATCTCCATGGCCACGATCCTGCCGCCCGTCCGCTCGGTCGCCCAGAGGTCAAAAAGCCATCGAACGATGCTTTACTGCCACCATGCCCACGACCGAGGCCATTCCCCGCGCCCCCTCCCGGATCGCCCTCGTCTCCTTCCCCGGGGTCCGGGCGTTCGACGTCTCCGTCATCACGGAGGTGTGGGGCGTGGACCGCACGGACCGTGGGGTCCCGCCGTTCGTCCTGCGCCGAACCGCGTCCACCCCCGCCCCCATCCCGTTGCGCGGGGGTCTCTCCCTGACTCCCGACCGAACGCTGAACTGGCTGGCCAGGGCCGATCTGATCGTCGTCCCGGGGCTGGACGACCATGTGACGCCGGCGCCCGCACCGGTCCTGGAAGCCCTGCGCCGCGCCCATGCCCGAGCCACCCCGATCGCCGCCCTCTGCGGAGGCGCCTTCACCCTGGCTCAGGCGGGCCTCCTCGACGGCCGCCGGGCAGTCACCCACTGGAACCTCACGGAGCTCCTGCGCACCCGCCACCCCGCGGTGACGGTCGTCCCGGACGCGCTGTTCGTCCACGACGACAACCTCTGGACGTCCGCGGGCACGGCAGCCGGCATCGACCTGTGTCTCCATCTCGTCCGGACGACCCAGGGCGCCGAGGCCGCGGCAACGATCGCGCGCTCGATGGTCACCGCCCCTTTCCGCACCGGCACACAGGCTCAGTTCATCGAGCACCCCACGCCGCACACCGACCGCGACGCCGACTCCCTCGCCGCCGTACGCGCCTTCGCCCTGACCCGTCTGGCGGAACCGCACACGGTGGCGGACCTGGCCGCGCGGGCCGGCATGTCCGCGCGCTCCTTCGCCCGTCACTTCCAGGCGAGCACCGGCACGACCCCTCTGCGCTGGCTGATCACCCAACGCATCGCCGCAGCTCAGAAGCTGCTGGAGCGCACCGACCTCCCCCTGCCCGAGGTGGCCCGCCGCACCGGCTTCGGCAGCGAGATCACCATGCGCCAGCACTTCGCCACCCACCTGGGCACCAGCCCCCGCGACTACCGCCTGGCCTTCCACCGCGCCCCGACGAGGACCGGGGTTGACACGCCCACTGCGCATCCGTAGTGTGCTCCGAGTTGTCCGACGTGAGCGCCGACCTCGGTCGGTCCCCGGACAGCCATTCCGCAGTAACCACGACGAGCGAGCGACAGTTGTCGCCTGCCTCTGCGTGCGCATTCGCGAAATGAGGAATCCACGTTCGAAGGAACGTGACCCCGATTAGCGTCGAGGCCCCGGATTCCGCTAATGTCTCACTCGTCGGAACGGCCCAACAGCCGGGAAGACAAACCCCGCTGACTGGGAATCAGGCCCGAAAGGATCTGATAGAGTCGGACTCGCCGGAAAGGGAAAGCGCGAAAGCGAAGAACTGGAAAGCGAAAATGCGAGGCCCGCTTCGACCGGGAATCGGACACGAAAGAGTCTGATAGA
>NZ_JBITIE010000054.1:0-5514 GCF_044458665.1 Streptomyces sp. NPDC050422 | reverse complement strand
CTCTATCAGACTCTTTCGTGTCCGATTCCCGGTCGAAGCGGGCCTCGCATTTTCGCTTTCCAGTTCTTCGCTTTCGCGCTTTCCCTTTCCGGCGAGCTCAACTCTACCAGGTTTCTTCGGGCCCGAATCCCACTGCCGGGTCGGACCTGACGCCCTGTCAGGTAGTCGTCCTGCGCCGCGCGATCCTCATCAGGCCGGACCGCCAGACCCTGCTGGTTCTGACCCGCTCGTCCTGCTGAACTGGCGAACGGCCAGCAGATGCGGGTTGCCCACTCATCTACGCCGCCGCACGGGACGGCAAGTGGTCCCTCGCGAAGCTCGTGAACTATGAGATCACTCCGCTGATCGACATGACGCTGCGAGAGATCCTCTCCGCGAACACACGGCGACTCGGACAGCGATGTGGCGTCCGCGACGCGGGGCCGTCTCGAGCCTCAGGTGCTAGGGCGTGTATCGAATGTGCTGGTCACAGCCACTCATTGATGACTGCGATGAGGACGGTCGCTTCGTATCGGACCGCAAGCTTGTCGTACCTCGTGGCCACGGCCCGGTGTCGCTTGAGGCGATCGATGCTGCACTCAGCCGCGTGGCGTTCGCGGTAGTCGATCTTGTCGAACTTCGGCGGCCGTCCACCGTGCGAGCCGAGGTTCTTGCGGTTCCGAGCCTGGTCCTCTTTGTCTGGAATCGTGCAGCGGATACCGCGCCTGCGCAGGTAGGCGCGGTTCTTTCGGGAGGCGTACGCCTTGTCGGCGCGGACCCGATTCGGACGGGTGCGTGGCCTGCCCGGACCGGGACGGGAGACGCGAATCTTCTCCAGGACGGGTTCGAACTGCGGAGAGTCCCCTCGCTGTCCGGCAGTGATCACGATCGACATCGGCTTCTGGCCCTGCTCGACGGCCAGATGCAGCTTGGTCGTCAGACCGCCGCGCGAGCGTCCAAGGCCGTGGTCGTCCGGCTCCGCCGTGCCGACACCGCCGGGTGGCTCCTTTTGTAGATCCCCCTTTTCCGCACCCCGGCGGCGTGCTGGTAGGCCCGGCACACGGTGGAGTCGGCGTTGATGTCCCAGGTTATGAGTTCCTTGGCGTCCGACTGGGCCTGCAGTTCGACAAGGATGCTCTGCCAGGTCCCGTCTCGCTGCCAGCGGCGGAACAAGTCGTACACCCGGCCCCAGGGGCCGTACCTCTCCGGGACATCTCGCCATGGGACGCCAGTGCGGGTCCGAAACCGTATGCCGTCGATCAGCTGCCGTCTGGTCCATATCGGTGGACGTCCCGGCTTCTTGCCCCCGGGCAACAACGGCGCCAGCCGGCCCCACTGGGTATCCGTCAGATCTCCACGCGCCACCTGGCGATCATTGCAGAGGCTGTTCGACTTCAGAACTGGAGGCCAGACTGGTCGCAGTCAGGATCGCTTCGACTGTCTCTTCAACCGTCTGCGCAGCGTTGTCGATCCAGGTTCCCTGCTGCCCGAGCTCGGAGCGCATCGCCTCATCCAGTGGCGACCAGTCCGTGGCCAGGGCCTTCTCCCGAGCCTGGTTGCGCCGCCATGCCTCTGCCGGGCCGGGAGCCAGGATGACGATGTGGAGTGGCACGGCCGCCAGCGTCGTGCGGTAGAAGTCAAGGTGGGAACGACGGACCACGACATCATCGAGCACTGGGATGAAGCCGGCCCGCACGAAACTTTTCGCCAGAAGGCACGCGTTGCGGGCCCGCAGGAAAGTCTGCCGGTCGGCTTCCGCATTCGCGGTCGGCGAGGGCCATTGCCCACCGCTGACGATCATCTGCTGAAGTGCGTCCACCTCGACATGGGCCGACATCCGGAACCGGCCGGCCAGCGCAGCGGCCACCGTCGACTTCCCACTGCCGGGGATGCCGGTCAGCAGGACAGCCCCGGCGGCCGGCTCGCGGTCGACGGGTGTCGGCGTACGGGTCAATCTGCACAGGCGGCTACGCGCGAACGTGCACCAGTGCGGGTGGCTGCCTCTGAGCGGAGGGCGCCAGGTAAGTTGATCGTTTGGGCGGGTCAGCCCGCCAGGGTGGCCCGGAGGAGATCCGAAGAGTTTTCTCTGTGCCGGATGTCGAAGAGGCGTTCCCGGCTCCGACTGACGGGTGGAAGCGCACCGATGGGGTGCGCGGGACACAAGGGGACACCTGATGAAGTACGTCGCGATGATCTACGGCAACCAGGCCAAGTGGGAGTCCTTCCCGGTCGACGCCTGGCCCGAGGCGATCGCCAGGCAGGACGCGTTCAATAAGAAGTACCGCGACAGCGGTGAACTGCTCGGCGCCTACGGCCTGGCGGACGCGGCCAACGCGCAACTGGTGCGTCGCAAGGACGGCGCCCCGGCGGTCACCGACGGGCCGTACCTGGAGACCAAGGAGTACCTCGCCAGCTTCTACATGCTGGACTGCGAGTCCCTGGAGCGCGCACAGGAGATCGCCGCCGACATGCCCTTCGCGGACACCGATCCGGTCGAACTCTGGCCGGTCCTGCACGACGCCGCGACGGACCTGTGAGCGAGACACCCGGCATCGAGGACCTGCTGCGCGAGCTGGCGCCGCAGGTCCTCGGCGCGCTCGTCCGCCGCTACGGCGCCTTCGACACCTGCGAGGACGCCGTCCAGGAAGCGCTGCTGGCCGCCGCCCTCCAATGGCCCGCCGAGGGATTGCCGGACAACCCCCGCGGATGGCTGGTCACCGTCGCCTCCCGCCGACTGGTAGACCAGGTGCGCAGCGAGCAGGCACGGCGTCGGCGCGAGGACCGCATCGCCCTGGCCACCCCCCAGGCCGAGTTGCTGAGCCGCGCCGCGGACGCCGAGGCGGACGCGGACCGGGACGACTCCCTGGCGCTGCTGTTCCTGTGCTGCCACCCGGCGTTGTCGGAGCCCAGCCAAATCGCCCTGACCCTGCGCGCGGTCGGGGGCCTGACCACCGCACAGATCGCCGCCGCCTTCCTGGTGCCCGAGACGACCATGGCCCAGCGCATCAGCCGCGCCAAACAGACCGTCAGGAACTCCGCCACGCCGTTGCGCCTGCCGCAGACCGCCGACCAGGCCAAACGGCTGGAGTCGGTACTCCATGTGCTGTACCCGGTCTTCAACGAGGGCTACACCGCCACCGACGGCGCCGGCCTGACCGCGCCGGCCCTGTCGACCGAGGCAATCCGGCTCACCCGCCTGCTGCACCGCCTGCTGCCCGACCACGCCGAGACCGCCGGACTGCTCGCCCTGATGCTGCTCACCGACGCGCGCCGCCCCGCTCGCACCGGGCCCGACGGCGCCCTGGTGCCGCTGGCCGAGCAAAACCGCACCCGCTGGGACCGACGGCTCGTCACGGAGGGCGTCGACCTGATCAGCCGGACCCTGCCCAAGGGGCAGGTCGGCCCGTACCAGCTGCAGGCAGCCATCGCCGCCGTCCACGACGAGGCCGAGCACGTCGACGCCACCGACTGGCCGCAGATCCTCGCCCTGTACGACCTGCTGGAGCACCTGGCCCCGAATCCGGTGGTCACCCTCAACCGCGCGGTTGCCGTCGCGATGGTGCACGGCCCCGCCGCTGGCCTCGACCTGCTGACGGCACTGGACTCCGACCGGCGCACGGTGCACCACCACCGCCTGCTCGCGGTCCGGGCCCACCTCTTGGAGCAACTCGGCGACCACGACGCAGCAGCCCACGCCTACCGCGAGTCGGCCCGACGCACCAGCAGCACACCGGAGCGACGCCACCTCACCACCCGCGCGGCCCGCCTCACTCCCGGCCAACCGGACTGACCAACAGAGCCGAAGCACCGACGAACTCAAGCACACCGCTGCGCACGTTCGGTTGTACCTGCCTGTGCACTTTCAGGTGTACGCCGACAACGGGCACCAGGTCCAAGCTCATACGACTCCTCCAAGCGCAAATGATCAGGGCCTTGAGGGTACGTGCTGCCCCTGATTCGCCGAGTCGGCGACTGCTTGATCCACTTTCAACACACTCCCTAGTCGTCCGCGACCGCGTTCCGTCCTGTCCCGTCCCTTCCTGCGTAGTAGGACAGGACGCGACAGCGGATGTCAGCGATGCTCGCGCGTTCCGGCGAACCTGCGCCTGGCACTGCCGAAAGCTCACGGGTTCCGGGGGGAACTCGGATGTTGCATGATCGAACGATGCTGGTCGAACTGGTGGGGGTCACAAAGTTCCCCCGGAGCCCATGGCTGGCCCAGATCCGGACCCCGTTCGGAGGGGCCGCGGTCCGCTGGTGCGGTGACCAAGCCGCAAAGCCAGGCAAGTACGACGTCGAGTGGACAGTCGACGAGGACATCACCTGGGGGCAGAACGCGAAGTCGGCTGTCGGCTCCGGACCGGAAGTTCGACCTGGTGGGCACTGCATAGTCCTGCGCGGACGGTTGAACCTCACAGTGGACGGCGCCGCCGTGCTGGAACTTGATGGCACGCAGGTCCTGCTGGACCTTACTGATCCGTTGCCCGAAGGTATTGCTGGTACGTGGGTCGAGCTCTTCATCGAGCGCGTGAGGGTCGCTCTCTACCCGTACGACCTCTGACCACAGGTCAGTCCATGGCCCCTGCTCCGCCAGGCGCGCGTCCTCGTGTTGTCGGACCGATAGATCATGGCGGCCTCGGGAATGATCCAGGGTGTTGACCAGGCCGAGGAGCGGAGTGCAGAGGTCGTCTCTGAAGCGTCCGCAGAGGACCCGTCGTCCAGCACGTCCGAACCTGGGCGCTCACGCACGAACAAAGCGGCGGAGACATCGAGGGATGGAACGGGCAGATCAAACAGCGCGGCCTGCGCGCCGTGCTGCAGTTCGCCGACGGGCTCCGTCCCGCCCCGCACGCAGTGATCGTCGGCCGGTCGAGTACTTGGGGTCCCGGTGACCAGGATCAAGGTCCTCAGAGGCGCCGGCTACGACCGGACCGAGCTCGGCCTCTCCGCACTTGCGCCTCCTCCTCCGAGCCTGAGAAGTACCTGCCCGTGCTCTCACGGCGCCCCCGAGCCGGCCCCAGAATCGGCTCGAGCATGTCTCCTTGACCCTTGCGTCAGTTGATCGGACGTGTCTGTCCGTTTAGCGATCACTGATGCAATGTGGGGCCGGATCGAGCCTCTGATGCCGGCCGATCCCGTCCGTGGCCGGCGGTGGGCCGACCACCGCCGGACTCTGGAGGCTATCGCGTGGAAGTACCGCACCTGCTCGCCTTGGCGTGACCGCCTGAAGAGCTCGGGCCCTTCCAGACTGCCCACAAACGCCTGCTCAGGTGGGTTGTGAACGGCACATGGAAACGGATCCTCGCGGGTGTCCTTGCAGTGGCGGATGTTGAAGACGAGGTCGGCTGGACCGTCTCGGTGGACTCCACCGTCTGCCGCGCTCACCAGCATTCGGCCGCAGCAAGGAAAAGGGGGCGCCGGGCCGGTCCGAACCCGAGGACTGAAGTTCCCCCCGCGAGCTGGACAGCGGGTGTTTACGCTGCCGGGGCGAGGTCCTGTCTGAGCAAGGCTCTCGTTTCGAGCGGGGTGACGTAC
>NZ_JBITIE010000053.1:0-5899 GCF_044458665.1 Streptomyces sp. NPDC050422 | reverse complement strand
CCCGAAGAAGATTCCGACGGGACGAAGCAGGGGTGCTGTGGTGCGGAACGCTCATGCGGACTTCGCCTTCCGAGAAGTGCGACGAGTGAGGGAGCGTTCCTGCGGTGGACTGCCATGGGGCGGATGGCTGAAAAGGGTTCGGTCCTCGGATGTTCACGGCGCGATGGGCAGGCGCCGGAAGCGGACCGGAAGGGGTAAATCGTTGGTGACGGTGGAAAGTCACCTCGGTTGGCAGGGAACCTACGGCGGGTGAAGCCGATCGGTCAAGACCTGATTCCGTCGGAATGCGACGTGTCGGGGCCCGAGGCGTCCGGTTCCGGGTCCTCGACCCAGCCCAGCGAGGCGCTGATCCGGCGGGCCGCGTCCCGGACCTGGCCGCCCAGTTCCTGGTAGCGCCAGGCCGGCAGGCCGAGCTTGAGACCCGTGATGGAGACGGCCCCCGCACACACCGACCGGTCGTCGAAGACCGGTGCGCCGATGCAGATGATGCCCTCGGCGTCCTCCTCGTCGTCCAGGGCGTAGCCGACCCGGGCGATGTCGCGCAGATGGGACAGGAACGTCGCCGGGTCGGTGATCGTGCGCGACGTGCGCCGGGGCAGCCCGAACCGTTCGATGACCGAGGCGGCCTCGCTCTGCGGCATTGCGGAGAGCAGCGCCTTGCCCAGGCCCGTGCAGTGCGGCAGCTCGCGCTGGCCCATCCGCAGATCGAGCCGGACGCGCTGGTCGAGCTCGACCTGGTCCACCACGACCGCGTGGCCGTCCTCGGGCACGGCGAGCCGGGACGCCATGCCGGTGCCCCGGGTGAGGTCGCGCAGGACAGGGTGGGCGACACCGCGCAGGGAGACCTGGGACCTGGCGCGGTCGCCGAGCCGGGCCAGGCTCATGCCGAGCCGGTAGCGGCGGTTCATGCCTTCGCCGTCGTCCGAGACGAGTCCGTACGCACGCAGGGTCTGGAGCATGCCGAAGGCGGCGCTCTTGGAGATGGAGCAGGCCTGGCCGACCTCGGTGACGCTCAGGCCGTTCCCCTGGGAGGGAGCGGCGAGCGCTTCGAGGATGTCCGCTGCCCTGGCCACGCTCTTGACCCAGTACTTCGGCTCTTCTGGGGCAGCACTGTTCGTCATAGCAGAACAGCGTAGTGCCTTCGCGGCTGCGGAGGGCACCTCCGATTCATGAAATCCGCCCCATACGGGCCTTGGTGGGCCGGAAGGGGGTTGACCGGCTTTCGGGGCAGACGTAATATCCAGGCACTGTTCTGCCCTACAGAACAGTGTTCTGGAAAACTGCAACGCACCACGGATCACCCCTCTTCCTGCGGCGACTGCCGGGCGGATGGCGCCAGGGACTCACGGGCCGGGCAGGGCCCGCGAAAACCGACGACTTTCGACGCAAGGAGCAAGCACCATGAGTTCAGGCCCGGTAGGCAACGAATCCGGAGCCCGACTCGCCGAGCGCGCCCGCCAGGTCGTACCCGGCGGCGTGAACAGCGGTCAGCGCAGCGTTCCCGGACTGACCGACCTGGTCGTCACCGGGACCCACGGCGCACGGTTCCGTACCGCCGACGGACGCGAGTACACCGACTTCCACTCGGCGTTCGGCCCGCCGCTGCTCGGCCACAACGACCCCGACGTGGCCCGCGCCACCGCCGAGGCCGGCGCGACGCTCGGGCACATGGGCGTCGGAGTCACCGAAGGCGAGGTCCTCCTCGCCGAACAGCTCACCGAACTCATCCCCTCGATCGAGAAGGTGCTGCTCACCAGCACCGGCAGCGAGGCCACGTTCCACGCGCTGCGCGTCTCCCGCGCCGCCACCGGCCGCCGCCTGATCGTCAAGTTCCAGGGCTGCTACCACGGCTGGCACGACGCGGTCAGCCTCAACGTCATCTCCGAACCCTCGAAGGTCGGCGGCCACGACCCGATCTCGACCGGCATCCTGCCCGAGGTCCTCGAAGCCACGCTCGTCCTGCCGTTCAACGACAGCGAGGCCGTCCGGCGCACCTTCGCCGAGCACGGCCCCGACATCGCCGCCGTCATCGTCGAACCCATCCCGCACAACGTCGGCGCCCTGCTCCCGTACCAGGAGTTCCTCACCACGCTGCGCGAGGAGACCACGAAGGCGGGCAGCGTCCTGATCTTCGACGAGGTCATCACCGGCTTCCGCCACGACATCGGCGGCTGGCAGAAGATCTCCGGCGTCACCCCCGACCTCACCACCCTCGGCAAGGCCATCGCCAACGGCGCCCCCGTCGGCGCGATCGGCGGCCGCGCCGACCTGATGGACCTCTTCTCCACCCGCCCGGGCGCACCCGCCTTCTTCGCCGGCACGTACAACGGCCACCCGTCCGTCGTCGCCGCCGCCCTCGCCACTCTGCGCAAGCTCCGCGAGGAGCCGGTCCACGACCACGTCTTCCGGCTCGGCGACCGCGTCCGCACCGAGCTGACCGACCTCTACGAGCGCCTCGGCGTCCCTGCGGTCGTCACCGGTTACGGCTCCGTCTTCGTCAGCTACTTCATGCCGGGCGAGGCCCCCCGCACCTACGCGGACCTGCTGAACAACGACGCCTCGATGTTCGTCGGCTACCGCCGCAAGCTCCTGGACCACGGCCTGTTCGAGCTCCCGCTCAACCTCAAGCGCAGCCACATCAGCTACGCGCACACCGACGCCGACGTGGACCGTCTGATCGAGGGCACCGAGGCAGCGGTCAAGGCCGTCCTCGCCGACGGTGGCGCCCGCGACCTGGAGAACACCTCGACCATGGGTGGAGCGACCCGCTGATGCTGACCGTCAACCGGACCCGTCCCGCCGGCCCCGCCGGACGGATCACCCGCGTCGAGACCCTGATGCTCGGCACCTCCTGGCGCGACTTTGGCTATGTCCGGGTCCACACCGACGAGGGCCTGAGCGGCATCGGCGAGATCACGCACCCCTACCGGGTGAGCGAAGTGTGCGCCCTCACCGAGGCGATGGGCCGACGCCATCTGATCGGCGCCGACCCCTTCGACGTCGAGGAGCTCTGGCTCCGCGTCTACCAGGGCGACTTCCTGCGCGGCGGCGACGTGGGCGGCATCGCCCTGTCGGGCCTCGACCAGGCGATGTACGACCTGATGGGCAAGGCGCTCGGCGTCCCCGCCTACCGGCTGACCGGCGGCGCCTGCCGCGACGACGTCCGCGTGTACGCCAACGGTTGGTACACCGGCGAGCGCGAGCCCGAGACCTTTGCCGCCAAGGCGAAGGAGACCGTGGCCAAGGGCTACACCGCCCTCAAGTTCGACCCCTTCGGTCCCGGCCTTCACGAGCTGGAGCGGGCCGAACTGCGCCGCTCCATCGACCTCGTCGCCGCGGTCCGAGAGGCGATCGGCCCCGACATCGACCTCTTCATCGAGGGCCACGCCCGCTTCGCCATGCCGACCGCCGCCCGCCTCGTGCGCGAACTGGACCCCTTCGACATCGGCTGGTTCGAGGAGCCGATGCCCTGGACCCACATCGAGCGCTACGCGGAACTGCGGCAGCGCGCCACGTTCCCCATCTCCGGCGGCGAGCACTTCCACAACCGCTACGAGTACAAACAGCTCTTCGCCACGAACGCCGTCGACATCATCCAGCCCGACCTCTCCATGGCCGGCGGCTTCACCGAGGTACGGAAGCTCGCCGCGATCGCCGACACCCACGGCATGCTCGTGGCCCCGCACAATTCCAACTCCCCGCTCTGCACCACCGTCTCGGTGCACGCGGCGCTCGGAATCCCCAACTTCAAGATCCTCGAAACCTTCGACGGGCTCCTGGAGCCGTTCGTCTTCGACGCCCTCAAGGGCACCCTCCCCATGGCGGACGGCCGCATCGGCCTGCCGACCGCCCCCGGGCTCGGCGTCGAACTCGTCGACGAGGTCTTCGAGGAACACCCGCCCAGCCACCGCTTCTGGAACATGTTCGCGGACGGCTGGGAGAAGCGGAACCGCACATGATCGTCGACGTCCACTCCCATCTCTTCCGGCACAGCCACGACTTCACGGACCCGTTCAGCTCCGACTCCGCCCGCGCCCACGCGGGCGAGGTCGACCTCACGGTGAAGTGGGAGGAGTACGCCGCCACAGCACCCGAGTCCACCCGCACGATCGTCGTCGGCGGCAAGGCGCGCCGCAGCGGGCTCTGGGTCGACGACGCCGCCGTGGCCTCGTACGCCGGAGCACACCCCGACCGGCTGATCGGCTACCTCTCGCTCGACCCCACCCAGCCCGGCTGGCAGGACGAACTCCGCTACGGCCACCAGGAGCTCGGTCTGCGCGGTATCAAGCTGATGCCGATGTACGCGGGCTTCGACCCGGCCGCCGAGGAGTACGACGAGCTGTACACGTACGCCGAACGGCACGGCCTGCCGCTCCTGGTGCACACCGGCACCACGTTCGTCTCCAGCGCACCGCTGGAGTGGGCGATGCCGCGACACCTGGACGCCGTCGCCATCCGCCACCCGGAACTGCGGATGGTCCTCGCCCACCTCGGCCACCCCTTCGAGGGCGAGTGCATCGCGGTCATCCGCAAGCACCCGCACGTGTACGCCGACCTCAGCGCCCTGCACTACCGGCCCTTCCAGCTCTGGCACAGCCTCCGGCTGGTCCAGGACTACGGGGTCTTCCACAAGGTGCTGTTCGGCAGCGACTACCCGTTCACCACGGTCGACGACTCCGTGAAGGGGCTTCGGGAGATCGCCCGGATCCCCGGCATTCCCGGACTGCCGCCGCTCGACGCGGGCGCGATCGAGGAGATCATCCACCGGCCCTCGCTCGATCTGCTGGGCCTGAACGGCTGACGGGCCGTTCCCCACAGCCTGCGGACCGGCGCCCGCGCCACCCCCCTCGGCCTCCGGTGCCGGTCCGCAGCCGGGCCGCCGCGCTCCCACCCAGTTGTGTCCCTGCGCGGCGGCCCACCTCCCCTCCTGCCTCGCCTCCCGAAGGAATCCCGCGATGACCGCAGCCGTCCCGCCCCGAGGCACCGACCGCTTCGACCTGACCGGCCGCACCGCGGTCGTCACCGGGGCCGCCCGGGGCCTCGGCCGGTCCTTCGCCGTCGGGCTCGCCGAGGCGGGCGCCGATCTCGTCCTCGTCGACCTGCCCGGGGCCGAGGGCATCGCCGACACCGCCGCGGCCGTCGAGACACTGGGCAGGCACTGCCGTGTGTACGGGCAGGACCTCGCGGACACGGAGGCGCTGGCCGGCTTCGCCGACACCGTGCGCGGGGAGTGCGGGCCGCTGCACATCCTGGTCAACAACGCCGGCACGGCGGCCCTGGAACGCTTCAACGAGATCACCCCGGCCAGTTGGTCGCACATCATGCGGGTCAACGTCGACGCCGTGTTCTTCCTCAGCCAGCGCGTCGCCGAACACATGACGGCCGACGCCGTCGCCGGCCGCATCATCACCATCACCTCGAAGAACGCCCTGGTGGCGGAGGCCGGCCTGGCGCACTACAACGCCTCCAAGGCCGCCGCCCAACTCCTCACGGAGACCCTGGCCGTCGAACTCGCCCCGCACGGCATCACCGCCAACACCCTCGCCCCCGGCATGGTCGAGACCCCCATCGACGGCGAGTTCCCCTTCGACCGGGAGGCCTTCGAGTCCGCGTACCGCGAGCGCATCCCGCTCGGCAGGTACGCCCGGCCCGACGACTGCGTGGGCGCGCTGCTGCTGCTCGCCTCGGACGCCGGGGCGTACCTCACGGGGGCGAGGCTCGTCGTCGACGGGGGAGTGCTCGCCGACCAGATGCCGCGGATGCGCTTCATGCCGCCGTACCGCAACACGATCTGACCGCGACCGGCCGGCTGTCGGTTCCCACCGAGCACGCTTCGACAACGCGAGGAGCACCTCCGTCATGTCCGCCCCTGCTTCGTCCCGTCGGAATCTTCTTCGGA
>NZ_JBITIE010000052.1:0-5978 GCF_044458665.1 Streptomyces sp. NPDC050422 | reverse complement strand
AGGGACCCCGGACCCCCACCCACCGGGGAACCGCGCCTCCGCAACGCGGAGCACCCGCACCAACCAGCCCGTCCGGCAATTGAGGACGGAACCCCCGGCCCCGGACCGGGGCACGCAGGAACCCACCCCCGGGCCACTGCCTACGAGTGGCCGAGGTCCTCCGTCGGCCCGTCCGTCTCCACCGGCACGGAGCCGGAATCCCGTGCCGGACGCAACGGGTACTCGTCCACCTGCATCGTGTCCAGCGCATGCGGCGCCGGCTTCGGCGGCTTCGGCATCACCGCGGCCTCCGAATGCCCACCGCATCCGTACGACAGGGACACCACGTGCCCATCCGCCGGACCGAACTCGTTCGCGCACACCCCGAAGGCCTGCTTCAGCGAGCCCGTGAGCGGCACCAGGAAGGCGCACGACACGCAGGTGGCCGGGGCCGCCTGCGCCATGGGCGTCTTCGCGCCGAATTCCTCGTCCCAGCGGTCGGCCGCCGCGTACAGCCCGTACCGGGACAGCACCCGCGCACGCCGCATGCCCAGCTCGTCCGCGACCGCCGCGATCGAGCCGCGGCGCGGCGGCTCCGGGCGCGTCGTCAGTTCCGCGTCCTCGGACTCGACGAGATCGGCCAGCTCGCCCGAGACCGCGGAGTTCGGCGGCAGCTCGTCCTCGCCGGTGTAGCCCGGCTCCAGGCGCAGATCGTCCGCCTCGGTGGGCAGCAGATCGCCCGGCCCCATGTCGCCCGGCCGCAGCCGCTCGCTCCACGGCACCCACTCCGGCGCGAGCAGCGCGTCGCTGCCCGGCAGCAGGACCGTCTCGTCCAGGGTGACGTTCTTCGCGCGGGAGGCCCTGGCGACCGTCACCGCCCAGCGCCAGCCCCGGTAGGCGGGGTCCTTGCACTCGAAGTAGTGCGTGACGACGCGGTCCCCCTCGGGGACCACGGCCACATGCTCACCCACAACCCCTGGCGCGGCCGCTTCCTCGGCCGCCGAGCGTGCGAGGTCTACGGCCTCGGCGCACAGACGGTCGGGAACGGGGGTACGGGCCGTACGGCTTCTCGTCGTCGCAGCACTCACAGGTCTCGCTTCTCTCCTACGCCAGTCTCACGAGCGCGCCAGCACATCCATCGATTTCGGCCATACGGTTGCGGGCGGAGCGGACCTGGGGGCCGCGTCGACGTCCACACCCGTTGTGCCTGCCTCGGGCGCACCTTCTTCGATCCATTCTGCGGGATCGCCGAGAGGCGCGCGGCCAAGAACAACCGCCGGTGGCGCGCTACGCACGCTACCCTCTCCGCCGCTCCCCGCCCACCTGCCCGTCCCAAACGACGCCGTATCCGACGCCGTGTCCCGTGTGAAGAACGCACTCCGGCCACCCCGATCCGCGCCACCGCACCCCCTGCGACCTGGCCGATCACTGACCCGACGGGGCGGTACCCACCGCGTCCCGCCCCGATCTCGGTTCGTGACGCCGGGGACTGGGGCACTATGGCCAAGTGGCTTCTGCCAGGTCGCACGACGAAGCCGGCCCGCTCCGCAGAACGGGCCGGTCGATCGGTCATGCCCTCCGATCCCCGTTCACCGGAACCGCCCGAGGCATCCGGAAGGCGACACACGCCCACGGGGCCGGTGAGTCGGGCCTCGGCAAGCTGATCGAGCTGCACGCGGTGAACGGCGCGGGCGACGTGATGATCACCGTCGCGCTCGCGTCGACCGTGTTCTTCTCCGTACCGACGGACCAGGCCCGCGGCCGGGTCGCGCTGTACCTCGCCGTCACCATGGCGCCCTTCATCCTCCTCGCCCCGGTCATCGGCCCGCTCCTGGACCACCTGCCGCACGGCCGCCGCGCCGCCATGGCGGGCTCCATGCTGGCCCGGGCCGTGCTGGCGCTCACCATGTCGGGCGCGGTCGCCACCGGGGGCCTGGAGCTGTACCCGGCCGCCCTGGGCGTACTGGTGTGCTCGAAGGCGTACGGAGTGGTGCGGAGCGCCGTCGTACCGCGTCTGCTGCCACCCCGTTTCTCGCTCGTGAAGGCCAATTCGCGGGTCACCCTCGCCGGTCTCCTGGCCACCGGCGTCGCCGCGCCCATCGGGGCGGGGCTCCAGACCATCGGGCCGCCGTGGCCGCTGTACGGCGCGTGCGCGATCTTCGTCGGCGGCGCCGTCCTCGCCTTCACGCTGCCGCACAAGGTGGACTCGGCGAAGGGTGAGCGGAAGGCGCACCTGGTGCCACCGCACGGCGAGGGCGCCATGAACGCCACGCCCAAGAGCGGAAAGGAATCCGCCACTCCCCGGGCCAAGGCTTCCAAGGCTTCCAAGGCTTCCAAGGCTTCCAAGGCTTCCAAGGAGAAGAACGGCGAGAAGCGGCCCGGGCTGCGCTCCGTCGGCCCGTCCGTCCTGCACGGCCTCCAGGCCAACGCCTCCCACCGGGCGCTCTCCGGCTTCCTGATCTTCTTCCTCGCGTTCCTGCTGCGCGAGCACCCGCTGGCCGGGCAGAGCGCCGCGATCTCGCTCGGCATCGTCGGAGTGGCGGCCGGGGTGGGCAACGCGCTGGGCACCGCGGTCGGCTCCTGGCTCAGGGCCCGCGGCCCCGAGATCATCATCGCCTCGGTGCTGGGCCTGGCCCTGGGCGTCGCCGTGCTGGCCGCCGCCTTCTTCAGCACGGTCATGGTCGCCGCGCTCGCGGCCACGGCCGGCTTCACCCAGGCCCTGTCGAAGCTGTCGCTGGACGCGATGATCCAGCGCGACGTGCCGGAGGAGGTACGGACGTCCGCCTTCGCCCGCTCGGAGACGCTGCTCCAGATGGCCTGGGTGATCGGAGGGGCGATCGGGATCGCCCTCCCCCTCAACGGAGTACTGGGCATGTCGGTCGCCGCGGGCCTCCTCGCACTCGGTGCCGCCACGTCCGTACGGGGTCTGCTGGGCGCCGCGCGGCGCGGCTCGCCGCACCCCCGCGTGGCGTGAGCCGGGGCGACCGATAGCCTTCGGCCCATGACCGTTGCGTTCTTCTCCGGTAAGGGCCGTCGAATCGGCGTCGCTCTTGGTGCCGTGTCCGCGGGACTCCTTGTCCTCTCCGCCTGCGACAAGCCGACGCCGCTCGCCACCGTGACGGTCGGCGACAACTCGGTGAGTGCCGAGGCGTCCTGCTACAACGACGGCAAGGCCCTCAAGGAATCCGATATCCAGGGCTGTCTCAACAAGAAGGCCGAGAAGACCGTCAAGGTCTCGATGGAGGACCAGGTCCACTTCGGTGTCGACCCCGAAGTCGCGGACAACGGCTGGACGATCTTCATCAACGGCCAGCAGGCCGAGCAGGAGCCGAACAAGAAGACCTACCGGTCCATCCAGGGCAGCGCCTTCTTCTCCAGCCAGACCGGCGAGACCACGAAGCAGACGCAGATCAGCATCGTGGAGACCAAGGGCAAGCAGCTGACCGGCATCTGGCACTTCGAGTTCAAGAAGACCAACTGACGCCCTCCTGACCTCGGAGGACTCCCCCCGTGCGTGTGCTTGTCGTGACCGCTGTCCCGGTGGAACGGGACGCGGTCACGCGTGCGTCCGGGCCCCCTTCGGCGGTCGGTGTCCATACGGTGCCGGGCGCGGAACTGCACCGCGCCGGCCCCTACGACGTCCTCGCGGGCGGTGCGGGTCCGGCCGCGGCGGCGGCCTCCGCCGCCTTCGCCCTGGCCTCGGACCACTACGACCTGGTGATCTCGGCCGGCATCGGCGGCGGGTTCGCCGGTGTCGCCCCGGTCGGCTCCCTCGTCGTGGCCGGCCGCATCGGCGCGGCTGACCTGGGCGCCGAGACCCCCGCAGGGTTCGTGCCCGTCACCGACCTCGGCTTCGGCCGGGTATGGCACTTCCCGCCTCGCTCGCTGGTGAAGGCGGTGGTCGCCGCGACCCGCGCGGTGACCGGCGACGTCCTCACCGTCTCCACCGTGACCGGCAGCGCCGAACGCGCCGCCGCCCTCCTCGCCGCACACCCCGGTGCCGTGGCCGAGGCCATGGAGGGCTTCGGGGTTGCGGAGGCAGCCGCCCTGACCGGCGTGCCCGTCCTGGAGATCAGGGCCGTCTCCAACGCCGTCGGCCCGCGCGACCGCGACGCCTGGCGCATCGGCGACGCGCTGGCCGCGCTCACCGAGGCGTTCGGGACGCTCACCCCCGTACTGGAAGGCTGGATCCACCATGACCGAAATGACTCCTGACCCGCTGCGGATCGCCTTCTCGCCGTGCCCGAACGACACGTTCGTCTTCGACGCCTGGGCGCACGGACGGGTCCCCGACGCGCCCGCGCTCGACGTCACCTTCGCGGACATCGACATCACCAACGGCATGGCCGAGCGCGGCGAGCTGGACGTACTCAAGGTGTCGTACGCGGTGCTGCCCTGGGTCCTCGACGAGTACGCGCTGCTTCCTTGCGGCGGGGCGCTGGGCCGGGGCTGCGGGCCGCTCGTCCTGACGAAGGAGGCGGGCACGGACCTGACGGGGAAGACCGTCGCCGTGCCGAGCGAACGCTCCACCGCGTACCTGCTGTTCCGCCTCTGGGCGGCGGAGGTCGTGCCCGGCGGCGTGGGCGAGATCGTCGTCATGCCGTTCGACGAGATCATGCCGGCGGTGCGGGACGGCAAGGTCGACGCCGGTCTCGTCATCCACGAGGCCCGCTTCACGTACCAGAACTACGGCCTGCACAACCTGGCCGACATGGGACGCCACTGGGAGGACACGACCGGGCTGCCCATCCCGCTCGGCGCGATCATCGCCAAGCGCTCCCTGGGCGCAGACACGCTGAAGCTTCTCGCCGACTCGGTGCGCACGTCGGTACGGATGGCGTGGGACGACCCGGAGACGTCGCGCCCCTACGTCCTGGAGCACGCGCAGGAGATGGACCCGTCCGTCGCCGACCAGCACATCGGTCTGTACGTGAACGAGTTCACCGCCGACCTCGGAGAGGACGGCTACGCGGCGATCCGCGGCCTGCTGACGCGCGCCGCGGCCGAGGGACTGGTGCCGCCCCTCGGCCCGGACGCGCTGTCGTTCGCCTGACCTTTCTCCACTTACACGTCGAGCTGGTCCGCGACCGCCCGCAGCAGACCGGCGATCTTCGCACCGGACGCCTTGTCGGGGTAGCGGCCGCGCTCCAGCATCGGCGTGATGTTCTCCAGCACGGTCGTCAGATCCTGCACGATCGACGCCAACTCGTCCGGCTTGCGGCGCTGGGCGGCCGCGACGGACGGGGTGGGGTCGAGGACCACTACGGAAAGCGCCTGGTCACCGCGTTGCCCGGCGACCACGCCGAACTCGACGCGCTGGCCGGGCTTGAGTGCGTCGACTCCGTCGGGAAGCACGGACGAGTGCACGAAGACGTCGCTGCCGTCGTCGCGGGAGAGGAAGCCGAAGCCCTTCTCACTGTTGAACCACTTGACCTTGCCAGTCGGCAAAGCACGCACCCCATCTCAACCCGTATGCCGGAACAAAGCCCTCAGCAGGTCAGGCCGTCCTGTGGTCGTGCTTCCCCTGCTGGCAGAAGCCTCCACAGGTGAAGTACCCCTCGTCAAGCCTGGTCATCCGGACTCTGTCCGGAAACGGCACCTGCTTCGGCCGTGGGCGGGCAGATGCCCCGGGAACTACCATCACGGGGTGAGTACTCCTTCTTCCGGCGCAGGCGACCGGCTGGTCCGTATCGGCGCGATCGTCTTCCTCATCGGCGCCCTGTCGACCCTGGCCACCATGGCCCCGCTCTTCCTCGGCACGGACCCGCTGCCGCCGATCGCCTGGTCCCTGTGCATGCTGATGGGCGTCGGCTTCCTGATCGCCGCGGCGGGCGTGATCCGCTCGGTACGGGCGGGGTCGACTCGGCAGTAGTCGCCCCTTCCCGGGGCGGGGGGTTCCGTCCTCAATCGCCGGACGGGCTTGTGTGCGGGTGCTCCGCGCGGTGCGGTGCGCCTCTGTCCGGTGGGTGGGGGTGGGGTCCCTCCGGGGAGACTCCTCA
>NZ_JBITIE010000051.1:0-6749 GCF_044458665.1 Streptomyces sp. NPDC050422 | reverse complement strand
GACCCCAAACCGTTCACATGGACCAAGAGCGCCGACGAAATCCTCAACTCGTTATCGAAATATATTGCCAGGATTTCCGGCGCACGACACTAGCGGCCTTGCAGCAGGCAGCAGGCGAACGCACCCTCGACGACGCCCGCTCCCCAGCACGCACCCTGGCCTGGCGCGTACAACGGCTCTCGCAGAGGCCCGCTCCAAGCCGGCAAGCTCTGGCGACACAGGCACGCAGCACCGTCCTACGCCCCGTAGCTCTCCCGCAGCCTGCGGCACCGGCCACACCCACCGCTACCTCTCGTCCTCGGCGGAGGTGATCACCCGAGGGAAGACGCTCTCAGCTGGAGGGAGTCAAGTGGTTCTTCCCGACCGGAGCTGAGAGAGGGCCTGTGCCACCGGCAAGTCATACCGGTCCTTGTTCTGCTCCCAGAACGAGAGGACCCGAGCCGTGGCCTCGGCCATATCCGTAGGCAGGTCGGCCGCCCGGAGAGTATCGGCGACCTCTTCCATCTCGGGCGCCCAGCGCCAGGCCCGGGCAGCCACACTCGGCAGGTATTCCGGATCGGAGAGGATCGCAGAGACCATGATCTCGGCTTCAGCTGTGAGCTGGTCGCCGACTCCATGGGCGTGTGCGAGCGCGTGGGAGACCCCTGCGAGAGTACGAGCGGCCTTCTGGTAACTGGCGAAGGCCATCTTCAGGGCGGAAGCGGAACCGATGGCCTTGCCTGCCCGGCACACATCCAACGAAGAGTCCGCGAACAGCGACTCCACCAGGTCGACGGCGGAGCCGGCCCCTGCGAGATAGAGCCGTGCCGTACGCCCTTCACCTGGCGGCGGACCGAAGACGGCGCCGTCGACGACCTCGGAGCCGGGGCGGATCTCCTCCGCGATGCGCTGTACGCGCTGGGGACTGATGGCATTGACATCGACGTACGCCCCAGCGAAGGCGTGCGCAGCCACGGCCGCTGCCACGTCCTCCGCCGCCTGCGGTGGGCAGACCGAGAGAACGACCGCGCTTCGGGACAGCGCTTCCGCGAGCGAGTCACAAGCCGTGGCGGCGGCGGCGCTGGCTCGGCGCCACGTGTTCTCACTGCGTTCCTTGGGCACCCACAGCACCTCATGGCCGCCGGCGACAAGCTCAGCGGTGACCGCCGCGCCCATGGATCCCGGGTGCAAGACGGTCACGACGGTCACTGGCTGCCTCCGGCGAAATGCGACGTGGTGTGTTCCTCATCAACATGATCCGCTGCCGTAGAGCAGCAACAGCGGAGGACTCAGCACCTGGCTCGGACGAGCCGGTCGCCGATAAGGCGAAGTTCCCCCTGCCTCGTGTTGGCCCTTCATGGCGAAACAGGGAACCCGCCTGTGGCACCCCTGTCCCGGCAGCTCGTCTCACGCGCAAGCCGCGTCATGGGTACCGTGCTGGAGACGAACTCTGTACGGACAGACCGGCGATCGCGCCGGATCGTCCGGCGGCCGGGAGGTGTCCTGATGCTGGAGGAAGCCGAGGCGATCGGCAGGCGCGCTCGCAGAGCGAGACTGCGGTTGGGTATGCCGCAGGCCGACCTTGCGACGGCCCTGGGCAAGTCGCAGGGCTGGGTGTCGAAGATGGAGCGCGGCCTGATCGAGCTGGACAGGGTCGGGCTGCTCAACCAGGTGGCCGCGGAGCTGCATGTCCATCCGAACGACCTGATTGGGCGCCCGTACAGCAGTTCCCCCGACGACAACCAGTGGCAGGTTGCCGCCTCGTCGATCCTGCGCGAGCTGCGCCGCTACGACCTCGTCCCCGTTTTCGACGGGGCACCGCGGCCCGCATCTCAGCTGTGGCGTGAGGTAACCCGGCTGCACCGCCTGCGGGATACCGCCTCCAACGTGGCGATTCTCCGGGTTCTCCCGGACCTGTTCCGCGAGGCGCGTGCCCTGGCGGAAGAGTCGGAGGGGCACGAGCGGGAGGAGGCGTATGCCATCTACGCCGTGTGCTGCAAGTTCGCACACACCGCCGCCCACGCCCTCGGGCACCCCGAACTGGTCGCCATGGCGTGCGAACGGGCCGCATGGTCAGCCAGGTTGTCGGGAGATCCGGTGCTGCCCGCCGTCGCCGACTGGATGAGGGTCTGGGACATGTGGGCAACGGCTGACTGGGCCGACGCTCTGACGCTCTCGGACAAGGCGATCACCTCGGTGGAGCAGGAGTACGACCGTGGTGAGCCGCTGGCCGTGCGGGCGTGGGGCACGCTGCAGCTACGGGCTGCGGTCTCTGCCGCCCGAGCCAGCCGCGCCTCGGAGGCCGAGGACCGGATCGGACACGCGAAGGCTGCTG
This sequence comes from Streptomyces sp. NPDC050422, assembly GCF_044458665.1. Lineage (NCBI taxonomy): Bacteria > Bacillati > Actinomycetota > Actinomycetes > Kitasatosporales > Streptomycetaceae > Streptomyces > Streptomyces sp. NPDC050422. The sequence continues at coordinate 4,435 of NZ_JBITIE010000051.1, read as the reverse complement.
CCGAGCGCATGGACGCGTACGTCGGGGCACCGGTGTACGACCGGCATTCGTTGACGTTCTCCGCCGGGAACGTGCAGATCCACGCGATCAGCGTGGCTCTGGAGATGGGCAAGCAGGGCAAGGCGCTGGAGATAAACCGCCGTACCAGCCCGGGACTGGTGGGTTCGCTGCCCAACTCCCGTCAGGGACACCACCACATGGATGTCGCGCGAGCCTGGTTGTGGGACGGGAACCGGGGAAAGGCCCTAGCCGAACTGGAGACAGCCGAGCGGATCGCGCCCCAGCTCGTACGGAACCACCCCATCGCCCGTTCGACGCTTCGCAGCATCGTCTACGCGGAACGAGCAGCCACTCGGGAGAAGCTGCGGCGCATGTCCGACCGCTTTCACCTGGACGGATAGGGGTCGTATTCCTCCGGCTCATATTCGAGGGTTGCCCTGTCCCTAACTTCAGGGCATGACGCGACGACGGTCTCCCCACCTTCCCTCGCAGGGATCCCGGTTAGGTGCCGCAGCTCCCTTCGTTCCCCGGCTTGGCGACCTCGCCACCGACAGCGCCCGCGAGGACCGTGTGGGGGTCGTGGTCGCTCTCCCCGGTGAGGGCTCCGCCACGACCTACCACCTGCGCCCGCCCGGGGGCGGGACCCAGTGGTCCGCGCCCGCCGACGGGACGACGCTCAGGCCCGTGCCGGTGAAGGCCACCCACGCCACGCTGCTGGCCGGCCGGGACGCGGTCTACGACCCGAGGGCCCGGCAAGGGTCGGTTCCCGTCGAGTTCCACTTCGATGACGGCTCGACCCTCGACGGCGCGCTCATCCTCACCTCTGCCGAGCTGGAGCGGTTGTACGCGCAGACCAGCCGCCTCCTCGACGCCCACGAACGCACCCTCGGCGGCACCTCGTGACCGTGGCTCGGCGCCGCCATGCTCGAAACGCCGCGTCCAGAACCGCACGGTCCGGCCAAGGAGGCCGAATCGCGCTCACGTTCCTGGCCGTAGCCGGCCTGGTCGGCCCGGCCTGGGCACTGCGTGAGCACGCCGGCCCGCTCCTCGAAGGCGCTGGCCACCGGCCCTCCGCCGCCGCACCGGACGCAAACCTGCCCTCCGACCACTGAGGCCGTTCCCGGAACCAAGACCGTCTGCCTGCGCTCGGCCGCCGGGTCCCCCCACGCTGTTCTCTCGTCGAGCGGCGCTGAAGAACCGTCGCTCTCAGCGCGGCTTCGGCCGCCCGGAGCGGGACTGCCTGCACCCCGTCAGCCATCTGGAACATCCACGCGTGATTCTCCAGGGAGGGATCATGGACATCCCGTACGTCGTCATCGACCAGCTCATCCCCGACCAACAGCAGGTCTGGAACAAGTACTTCGGCAACGCCGATCGCCCCCGGTACATCGAGGAAGGTATCTGGCGCCGCACCCAGGAGAAGGCCACCGCCGGCCAGTCCGGCTGGGCGGCCTCCGACGATGCCCGGCGACGGATCATCCACTACCGCTACCGGTACGGCTTGGTGCCCACGACGGCTGCGCCGGCCATCGGCTTGACCGACCTGTACCTCTATCACTCCGCATCCGCCCCGGCCGACGAGATCGACGCACACCACGATGCTCTGTGGGATTCGCTCGCCACCGGTGGCTGGAAGGAGGCTCCCGGTGGATTCCTATGGACACGGCGGGATCTGAAGTGCCGGATCACCGAGCACGACGTCCACCCCCAGGACGCCGCTGCGGGCCGCGCCCTCCCAGCCGGCTACCGGAGCCTGGACGTGCAGATCGCCTCTGTGTCCTACGCGCCGCCGCCCGCTGTCCGGCAACTGCCGTGGAACGTGCTCTCCACCGGAATCCGGTTCAAAGACCGCCCCGGCACGCCGACCCGCGTGCCGGACCTGTCCGTCCTCGCGAACCTGCGACCGTTCCAGGTGGAGATCGGATGCGGTACGTCGGTCGAAGCGGGAATCCCGCCCCTGCACCGGCTCCACGAGATCTACCGGGTCACCGACCGCCAGGGCCACGAGCCGCGGGAGCACCGCTTCACCCTCTCCCCGACAGCGGACACACTCCTCCACGAGGTGCTGACGGAGCCGGAGGAGAAGACTGCGGAATTCGTGGAGATGTTCCGTGCCTGCTTCCTGGCCGAGCCGACCCCGGCCATGCGGGCGCTGAAGGAACTGAAGGACGCCGGGCACCTCGTCGGTCCGGTCATCACCAACAACTTCGACGTGCTCGCCGCGCGCGCCGGGCTCGACGAGTGCTTCATGCGCCGCTACGACCAGGCCGTACCCGACGTCGAGTGGGTCGACGGTGTCAAGGCACTCCTCGTCGTCGGCCTGCACGCGGACCGACGCAAGGTCCAGGCTCGCGCCCGTGCTCGCGGCATGCAGATCGTCTACCTGGATCCGGAGGGCTTCTGGCACGACGGCCAGTTCATGCCGTACCCGTTGGAGGGGCCCCAGGACGGCGATCTGGTGTGCCGGGCAACCGCCGCTGAGGCGCTGCCCGCACTCGTCAATCTCCTGAAACAGCACGCTGGTTGATTGACCTGCGCGAAGAGGGCCGCGCCGGGTGGTGACGCTAGCGTGACGCACCCGGCCGGCCCGGACTCCCCGGGCGGGCGAGAGGCAAGGAAAGGAGCGTCGATCCCATGCGCGTATCCGTCATCGGTTGCGGTCACCTGGGTATCCCCCACGCCGCTGCCATGGCCGAGATCGGCCACGAGGTCATCGGCGTGGACCTGGACCAGGCGAAGATCGACCGTCTCAACGCCGGCGAGTGCCCCATCTACGAGGAGGGCCTCCCGGAACTCCTCGCCACCCACACCGCATCCGGGCGACTGCGGTTCACCACCAGCCTCGCCGAAGCCGCCGAGTTCGCCGACGTCCACTTCCTCGCCGTGGGCACGCCCATCGACGCGGACGGACGGAGCTACGACACCGGCCAGGTCTTCGGCGCCGCCCGCGCCCTCGCCCCGCACCTGTCCCGCCCGACCCTGATCATCGGCAAGTCCACGGTCACCGTCGGCACCTCACGCGACCTCGGCGCTCTCCTCGCGCGTCTCTCCCCGGCCGGTGAGGACGTGGAGGTCGTCTGGAACCCGGAGTTCCTCCGCGAGGGCCACGCCATCGACGACACCCTGCGACCCGACCGGATCGTCGTTGGCGTCCCCTCGGTCCGCGCGGAGGACGCTGTACGCCAGGTGTACGCGCCCCTCCTGGCGAACGGGATCCCACTCTTCGTCACCGACCCCGCCACCGCCGAACTCATCAAGGGCGCCGCCAACGCCTACCTCGGCATGAAGATCTCCTTCATCAACGGCGTAGCCGACATGTGCACCGCCGCCGGAGCCGACGTCCAGCAGCTCACCGAGGCCATCGGCCTGGACCCCCGTATCGGCCGCGGCGGCCTCAACGCCGGCCCCGGTTATGGCGGCGGCTGCCTCCCGAAGGACGTCCGCGCATTCACCGCCTCCGCCCGCACCCTCGGCGCCACCGAAGCAGCAACCCTTCTACGAGCCGCCGAGGAGGTCAACGAATCGCGCCCCACCGCCGCACTGAAGCTCATCGAGCAGACTCTCGGCCGATCCGTCGACGGCGTACGCATCACCGTCTGGGGCGCCTCCTTCAAGGCCGGAACCGACGACGTCCGCGAATCCCCGGCCCTGGCGATCGCCGCCCTCATGCACCAGCGCGGCGCGACCGTCACCGTCCACGACCCACACGCCATGCCCACGGCACTGCGCCGGCACCCCGAACTCGATTACTGCGAAAACCTCGAAGGCTCCATCGCGGCAGCCGAGCTGATCGTCCTGGCCACCGAATGGCCCCACTTCCGCGAGGCCGACCCCAAGGCCCTCGCCCCACTGGTCGCGGACCAGGTCCTCGTCGACCTCCGCAACCTCATCGACGCCGACGCCTGGCGCATGGCCGGATGGACCGTACGCCAGCTCGGACGACCCGCACAGGAATAGCCGAACCCATCGACCCGGAGGTCCGCCATGGACACCCTGTGGGACAACATCGAGAAGCTCTCCGCTGTCTGCCGAGCGGCAGGCGCCCATCTCCCCGACGAGGAGCTCAAGGCTCTCCAGGTCGGCAAGGTCGCCGAAGAGGCCGGCGAGGCCATGCACGCCCTCCACGGCCTGAAGGGCCTCACCACCTGCGGCGACGACCACGACTGGTCCGAGGTTCAGAATGACCTGGTCGGTGCCGTCATCGCGGCCCTCCTGGCGATGCACTACATCGATGCCACTGGCGCCCGCGCCACCTTCGACGAAGTTCTCCACCGCCGGACGCGTAGGGGCCGCCAGGCCGTCCCATCGACCTAACCACCTCCGGGCCCACGGTCGACCGCGGGTGTGTCCAGTAAACGGCTGATCCTTTTCCTGTGGGTTCAGTTGGTGGCCGGGGTGAGCCGGCCTTCGAAGGCGATCTGGAAGGCGTTCAGCG
>NZ_JBITIE010000050.1:0-6949 GCF_044458665.1 Streptomyces sp. NPDC050422 | reverse complement strand
GCCCCCCCCCCCCCGCCCCCCCGCCGCGCCCCCCCCCCCCCCCCCCCCCCCCCCCCCCCCCCCCGTTACGGGAAGGGGCGGGGAGGGGACAAGGCCCGCCGCAGGCGCCCCCCAACCCGCACCCCCCAACCCGCACCCCCCACACCTCGCCCCCACACCTCGCCACACACACCCGGCCGGGCCAGGCCGCGCCCCCGCCACCCCGGCGGTAGGCTGACCTCGCCCGTTCCACGAGGCATGAACAAGATCAACTGAACACGCCGGAACACGCACCACCCACCGCACTGCTGTGCACTCCCCCCGCCCGCCCGAAGGGACACCACCCCATGCCGCTCGAAGCCGGCCTCCTGGAGATCCTGGCCTGCCCGGCCTGCCACTCCCCCCTCGACGACCGGTCCGCGGCCGACAGCCCCGAACTGATCTGCACCGGCACGGACTGCGGCCTGGCCTATCCCGTACGGGACGGCATCCCGGTCCTCCTCGTCGACGAGGCCCGCCGCCCCGCGTAGCAGGGCCCCCACCCCGCACGGTGATCGGCACGTGATCGGAGGACCGTCCCCATGCTCGACGAGTCGTTGCTCGACGCCCCGGAAGCCCTGGCCCGAGCCGACCGCCGCGGTCTGCTCCGCGGCGCCGCCGAGGCCGGGGCCCGGGTCCGTACCGCCGCCCGGCACGCGACGGAGGCCGGGATCACCGCGCTGAACCCGGAGGGCCGCCCGCGCGCCGTCCTGGTCGCGGGCTCCGGCACCGCCGCGACCGGCGTCGCCGACCTGATCGCGGCCCTGGCCGGGGCCTCCGCGCCGGTCACGCGCATCCACCCGACCGGCGTCGCCCCCGCCGCGGGCGCGATGCGGTGGACGCTGCCCGGCTGGGCCGGCTCCGTCGACCTGCTCCTCATCGCCACGGCGGACGGCTCCGAACCCGGCCTCGCCCTCCTCGCCGAGCAGGCGTACCGACGCGGCTGCACCGTCGTGGCCGTGGCGCCCCGGCAGTCACCCCTGCGCGAAGCGGTCGACGGGGTGCACGGCCTCGTCGTACCGATGGCCTCCGCCCCGCACGGCGAGTACGACGCCGAAACCTCGGCCGCCGGCCCCGGGACCCTGTGGGCCCTGTTCACCCCACTGCTCGCACTGCTCGACCGCGTCGGCCTGGTCACCGCGCCCGCCGAGGCGCTCCAGGGCGTCGCCGACCGCCTGGACCGCACGGCGGAGCGCTGCGGACCGGCGATCGCCACGTACAGCAACCCCGCCAAGACCCTGGCCGCCGAACTCGCGGACAGCCTGCCCCTCATCTGGACCGAGGGCGACGCCGCGGGCCCGGTCGGACGCCGCTTCGCCGCGGTCCTGGCCGAACTCTCTGGCCGCCCGGCCCTCGCCGCCGAACTCCCCGAGGCGCTCCCCGCCCACGGCGCCCTGCTGGCCGGGACCTTCGCCGCCGGAGCCGACCCCGACGACTTCTTCCGCGACCGGGTCGAGGAGTCCGAACCCCTCCATGCCCGGGTCGTCCTGCTCCGCGACCGGCCCACCGGCGGGCTGAGCGCAGCCCCCGCGGCCCGCGAACTGGCCCTGGGCCACGAGACGGCGATCAGCGAGCTGGAACCGGAGGAGGGCAGCAGGCTCGAAGCCCTCGCCGAACTCCTCGCGGTCACCGACTTCGCCGCCGTCTACCTGGCCCTCGCCTCGGCAGCCCGCGCCTGAACCACCGCACCACCCCGCGCAGCGGGCAGCACGCGCGGTACCCACGCTTCCGGTACACGCCACACATCTCACACAGCACGAGGACGAATTCCATGGACCGGCTCTCCAACACCGTGCGCCCGTACGCCTGGGGCTCCACCACCGCCATCCCGGCCCTGCTCGGCGTCGCCCCGACCGGCGAGCCGCAGGCGGAGATGTGGATGGGCGCCCATCCCGGCGCGCCTTCCCGGATAACCCGCACCGGCGCTTCCGGCGCCTCCGCGCCCGCCGCAGCGCCCCCCGGCGAACAGGCCCTCACCGACGTCATCGCCGCCGACCCGGCCCGTGAACTCGGTCAGGCCGCCGTCGACAAGTTCGGCCCCCGCCTCCCCTTCCTCCTCAAGCTGCTCGCCGCCGGAGCGCCGCTCTCCCTCCAGGTCCACCCCGACCTCGCCCAGGCGCAGCAGGGTTACGCGGACGAGGAGCGCCGGTCCGTACCGATCGACGCCCCCCACCGCACGTACAAGGACGCCAACCACAAGCCCGAACTGATCTGCGCGCTCACCCCCTTCGACGGCCTGTGCGGCTTCCGCCGGCCCGTCGAGGCAGCCGAGGCGATGGAGGGGCTGGGCGTCGACTCCCTCAAGCCGTACGCGGATCTGCTGCGCGCCCACCCGGAAGAGGCCGCCCTGCGCGAGGTCCTCACCGCGATCCTCACCGCGGACCCGGCGGAGATGGCCGAGACGGTCGCAGCCGCTGCCGCCGCCGCCGAACGGATCGGCGGCGCCTACGCCCCGTACGCCCGCATCGCCCACAACTTCCCCGGTGACGCCGGGGTCATCGCGGCCATGCTGCTGAACTACGTACAACTCCAACCGGGAGAGGCCCTGTTCCTCGGCGCCGGAGTCCCGCACGCCTACCTCGACGGCCTCGGCGTCGAGATCATGGCGAACTCGGACAACGTGCTGCGCTGCGGACTGACGCCCAAACACATCGACGTGCCCGAACTCCTGCGTATCGTCCGCTTCGAGGCGACCGAACCGGGGATCCTGCGCCCCGAGGCGGCCCCGTCCGGCGAGGAGTTGTACGAGACGCCGGTCGACGAGTTCCGTCTCTCCCGCTTCGACCTCTCACCGGGCGCGGCGCCGGTCGACCTGACCGCGGCCACGCCTCAGATCCTGCTCTGCACGGCGGGCGCACCGAAGGCCGGCGATCTCGGTCTCGGGCCGGGCGAATCGGTCTTCGTACCGGCGGGGGAGAAGGCCGAAGTGTCCGGTACGGGTACGTTGTTCCGCGCCACTGTGGTGGCCTGACGTACCGTCCGCACCAGCGACTGCAACAATGTCCGGCCGTACCGCGGCCGCCGGAGCCGCAGCACCGAAGAAGGGACACCAGGCACCCATGAGTGCGTCAGGCGGAACCAAGGCGATCGTGGCGGCACTCGGCGCCAACCTCGCGATCGCAGTGGCCAAATTCGTGGCGTTCCTGTTCAGTGGCTCGTCGTCGATGCTCGCGGAGAGCGTCCACTCGCTCGCCGACTCGGGCAACCAGGGGCTGCTGCTGCTCGGCGGCAAGAAGGCCCAGCGCGAGGCCACCCCCCAGCACCCCTTCGGGTACGGGCGCGAGCGCTACATCTACGCCTTCCTCGTCTCTATCGTCCTGTTCTCGGTCGGTGGCATGTTCGCGGTGTACGAGGGCTACGAGAAGATCAAGCACCCGCACCAGATCGAGGCCTGGTACTGGCCGGTCGGCGTTCTGATCTTCGCGATCATCGCCGAGGGCTTCTCCTTCCGTACGGCCATCAAGGAGTCCAACGAGACCCGCGGCGCCCTCTCCTGGACGGAGTTCATCCGCCGGGCGAAGGCCCCCGAACTCCCCGTCGTACTGCTCGAGGACTTCGGCGCACTCATCGGCCTGGTCCTGGCCCTCGCCGGCGTCGGCCTGGCCATCGGCACCGGTGACGGCGTCTGGGACGGCATCGGCACCCTCTGCATCGGCATCCTGCTGATCGTCATCGCGATCGTCCTGGCGGCGGAGACCAAGTCCCTGCTGCTCGGCGAGGCCGCCGGCACCGACCAGGTCGACAAGATCAAGGCGGCGGTCGTCGACGGCGACACCGTCACCGGCATCATCCACATGCGTACGCTCCACCTCGGCCCGGAGGAGCTGCTGGTCGCCGCCAAGATCGCGGTCCAGCACGACGACACCGCCACCGAGGTCGCCAACGCCATCAACGCCGCGGAGTCACGCATCCGTGAGGCGGTGCCGATCGCGCGCGTCATCTACCTGGAGCCGGACATCTACAACGAGGCGGCGGCCGCGGCCGGCGTCAACCCGGCCAAGCAGGTGGGCGGAGCACCGGCCGGACTGACGGCCGACGGCGCCCCCGGCGACACCCCCGACACCCCGGCCGACCCGAAGGAATCCGGTCACTGACCGCCCCCGTTGCGCCGACGAGGCCGCTTCCGGACCCGGTGGACTGGGAGCGGCTGGGCCGTTCGGTGTAGATTCGTCAGCAGTGTCAGACGTCGCTGCTGATGGCGGTCGATCGGTCCGTACGCGGGACCGGCCGAGGGAGAGAGGGCCTCCGACGGACTGCACTGCGAGCCGCTCGGGCATTCGTGTGCCCACCGCGTGCCGCAGAGCCGCCCACCCACCCTCGACCCATCACGAGGAGCAGCCCGTTATGACGACGGTCGCCAATCGACAGGACTTCAAGGTCGCCGACCTCTCCCTCGCAGCCTTCGGCCGCAAGGAGATCACCCTCGCCGAGCACGAGATGCCCGGCCTGATGTCGATCCGCAAGGAGTACGCCGCCGCGCAGCCGCTGGCCGGTGCCCGCATCACCGGTTCGCTGCACATGACCGTGCAGACGGCCGTGCTGATCGAGACCCTGGTCGCGCTGGGCGCGGAGGTCCGCTGGGCCTCCTGCAACATCTTCTCCACCCAGGACCACGCGGCCGCAGCGATCGCGGTGGGCACTGACGGCACCCCGGAAGCCCCCGCCGGCGTCCCGGTCTTCGCCTGGAAGGGCGAGTCGCTGGAGGAGTACTGGTGGTGCACGGAGCAGGCGCTGACCTGGCCGAACACCCCCACCGGCGGTCCGAACATGATCCTCGACGACGGTGGTGACGCCACCCTCCTCCTTCACAAGGGCGTGGAGTTCGAGAAGGCGGGCGCCGCCCCGGACCCGTCGACGGCGGACAGCGAGGAGTACGCGTACATCCTCACGCTGCTGAACCGCACGCTCGGTGAGTCGCCGCAGAAGTGGACGCAGCTGGCCTCCGAGATTCGCGGTGTCACGGAGGAGACCACGACCGGTGTGCACCGGCTGTACGAGATGCACCGTGACGGCACCCTCCTGTTCCCGGCGATCAACGTCAATGACGCGGTCACCAAGTCGAAGTTCGACAACAAGTACGGCTGCCGCCACTCGCTGATCGACGGCATCAACCGCGCCACCGACGTCCTGATCGGCGGCAAGACCGCCGTCGTCTGCGGCTACGGCGACGTGGGCAAGGGGTGCGCGGAGTCCCTGCGCGGCCAGGGCGCCCGAGTGATCATCACCGAGATCGACCCGATCTGCGCGCTGCAGGCGGCGATGGACGGCTATCAGGTCGCCACGCTCGACGATGTCGTGGAGCAGGCCGACATCTTCGTCACGACGACGGGCAACAAGGACATCATCATGGCCGCCGACATGGCCCGGATGAAGCACCAGGCCATCGTGGGGAACATCGGGCACTTCGACAACGAGATCGACATGGCCGGTCTCGCGAAGATCGACGGTGTCGTCAAGGACGAGGTCAAGCCGCAGGTCCACACCTGGACGTTCCCCGACGGCAAGGTCCTCATCGTGCTGTCCGAGGGCCGCCTGCTGAACCTGGGCAACGCGACCGGTCACCCCTCGTTCGTGATGTCCAACTCGTTCGCGGACCAGACCCTGGCCCAGATCGAGCTGTTCACCAAGCCCGAGGAGTACCCGACCGACGTCTACGTGCTGCCCAAGCACCTCGACGAGAAGGTCGCCCGTCTCCACCTCGCCGCGCTCGGCGTGCGGCTCACGACGCTCCGCCCCGAGCAGGCCGCCTACATCGGTGTCGAGGTCGAGGGCCCGTACAAGTCCGACCACTACCGCTACTGACACCTTCACCACCTGCGACGGCCTGCCGGTGACCAGGCACTCCACTACCGGTCGGTGAAGACCGGCCACCGGCAGACCCCGCAGGGTCTGCGGACGCGAGCGCGTCCGCAGACACGGTGACCACTCAGCAGCAGCTACGAACGCAGGCCCCCGCACCCCCGTGCCGGGGGCCTGCGCCGTACCGCACCCGCACAACCCGAGGAACCCGAAGGACCCCATGCCACGCGGCCGATATTCGCTCCACGATCTCCACGACCACACCCCCCTCGGTGAAGAACACTTCCACTGCGCACCCGGCCCGTCCGGCTGGCGCTACGTCTCCCAGACGACCGCCCCGTCCGGCGATCACCTCGGATCCGTGGACCTCACCCTCGACGAGCTCGGCCGCCCCATCCGTCTCGAACTCCATGCCGCGAGCTGGCAGGTCCGCGGTGCCGCCCTCGAAGGCGTCACCTGGGTCCGCACCGACCCGAGCGGCACTCACGCCACCGAAGGCAATGTCCGCGCCCACGCCTTCAGCGGCATGTCTCCCGCATTCCTCATCGCCACCGCACGCCTCCTGCGGCTCACCCCCACTTCTCCGGCCACCCGACTCCGCGTCGTCACCTTCACGGACCCGGTGCTCGCCCCCCGTACCGCCGACCAGTCCTGGGCCCTGGTGAACAGTGAAGCGCACCCCACTGACAACGGCCCTCTGACCGTGGACGCGTACCAGGTCAGCGCCCTGGACACCGGCGAGCAGCACACGGTCCACATCGCAGGAGACGTGGTCCTCTCGGCCCCCGGCATCGAGCTCGAAGAACTGGAATCCCCGCCCTCGGACCGGTAGGACCTGCCGGGCGCCACCCGAGGAAGCGCCGGACAGGCCGCAGCTAGGGCCTCTCGTTTGGATCATGCCGGGCTCGCGGGGCCCGGTGCGCACACCTGCGGCGTTGTCGTCGGTCGCCAATGCTCCGCAGTGACTCGCTCCTCCGCCTTGCAGTTGCACGCACCGGGCCCCGCTCCCTGATCCGGCCTGATCCAAACGAAAGGCCCTAGTGACCTGAGTCGGAGTTTTGTCGTTGGTTGGGTATGAGTCGTCCGGGTCCGAAGATTCCGCCGTTGTCGGTGACCGATGCCCAACGGGCTG
>NZ_JBITIE010000049.1:0-7333 GCF_044458665.1 Streptomyces sp. NPDC050422 | reverse complement strand
TTGCCGGACGCGTCGTAGCCGTACTGCTCGGTCGCACTCCCGTTGTTCCAGGACGACAGGCGGTTCGCCCAGTCGTACGTGTACGTGTTCGTGGCAGCCCCGGCGACACCCGTCGTCGTCTTCGACGTCTCGTTGCCGTTGAGGTCGTAGCCGTACGTGAACGACGCCAGCGACTTGCCCGTCGGCGACGTCAGCCTGTCCGTCGTGAGCTGGCCCAGAGAGTCGTACGAGAAGTCACGCCGCCCCTTGCCCTGCCCGTACTCGACCGACGTCACATTCGACTCGGTGTCGTAGCCGTACGTCATCGACGTACCCGACGCACCATCCGCGACCGAATTCAGACGGCCGGTACCTCCTGGACGGCCTGCAGGCATCGCGTCGCACGGGCTGGCACGGGCCCGGAGCCACACCGAGAGGCAGCCTCGCTGGGCCGCCTCCCGGTGTGGGGCGGGGCAGGGTTACGCGTTCCGCGCTCCCGGCACGCGCCCCTCTCCCTCCCCCTCTTCGTCGTCACCGATGTCGCGGGCGGGCAAACGCAGGCCACGCGACTCGGCAACCCTCAGCACATCGCGCAGACACTCGGCGAGCCTGATCCCGGCATACCGCACCTCGACATGCGGGGACATCGGATCGTCCAGTACCTCCCACGCACAGCTCAGGACATCGACGCCTGCGGCCAGTTGCGCGACTTCCGCCTCGTCGGCCATCCGCGACAGACGGCTGCCCGGATCATCCGTCACCAGAAAACACGGCCTGCCCTCCGGGGACGGCCAGGGAAGCAGACGCGGCGTGGACAGCGAACCCTGTGCGGACGAAACGCCGGGAACCGGCGGGTACTCCCTCATACCGCCACCCCCGACACGCCGGCCACCCGCAGATCGACCGGACCCCTCATCCAGAACGGCTGCCGCGCGACGGGACGGTGCACGGTGAATGGGCAGACGTAGACCGCTCCGGGACGCGGCGCGGGCGACAAGTAGGCGGGGAAGGCACAGACAGGGGCGGGTGCGTAGGCCCGATGCCGCCCATTGCCAGGGCCGAACACCAGCCTCAACAGCCAGACGATGGTCCTGCGGATAAGGTCGTACACGTCGACGCTCCTTGTAAGCGTTGGCCATGCCCCGGGGCCCTGCCAGGCCGCCGGGGTCTCTGCTGCATCGACCATACCCCCGACTGCGTCCCCCTGCACCCCACCACGATCCACCGCTGCGGAACGCGTCCCACCTCTGCTCAACACGTCGGGGTGCGGCACCGTGAAGGGATGAGCGATCTCCCGCGCTACGAATACGTGAAACTCGCCGACGCCATCGCAGCCGACATCGCGTCCGGCAGACTGCCACGAGGCGCCGCGCTGCCCGGCGAGCGGGCCATGACCGAGCTGTACAGCGTGAGCATCGGAACCGTGCGCCGCGCCATCGCGGAACTGCGAAAGCGTGAACTCGTCGCCACCCTGCCCGCAAAGGGCACGTACGTCATCGGGGCGCCGGGACCAACCGACTGCTCGCCGGGAGAAGCCACAACCGGTGACTGAAACTCCCTTCCAAGCGCCCTGAGAACGCCCCGAAAGAGTCTCCCTCGCCTACTCTTCGCGGTCACGGACGACGCCCGCCCCTGCCACGCCACGGCCGTCAGTCGCGGAGGTCGGGCTCCGGGAGACAGCGCCCTTCAACGCCAACCGCGGTTCAGTGCAGTCTGGAACTCCCGGGCGGGGTCACCGCCCACTCCGCGTCATCTGGCAGATATCCGTGTCGGGGTCGGTCAGCCACCATGGCGCGCGGCCGACCGGAACAGCGCAGGGACGGGCAGGCCCTCCAGCAGGATCGAGGCCTGAGCGGGATGGATCCCTCGTCGGTCGGGCAGCTCCGTCGGGCCAGGGGTCTCCGGGGACGCCAAGGCTCACCGGGTCACGCTTGAGCTTGGCCCTGGCCCTGGCCACACGAGTGGCAATGCCGTGAACCTGCTCAGCCCTGGAAGCTGAGCTGTGGCGGGTGGGTGTAATCTGCGCGGCAGAGAAAGATATTCATGGAGCCCCAGCGGCCAACGGTGACGTGTGTGTTCGGTGAGGGAACGGTCCGGCGAGGAACGCACCAGGTCCACCGCGTCCCGCTTGAACTCTTCGGGGCAGGTCTTCCGCTTTGCCACCTTGGATCACTTCCCCCGGATGACGAAACATCCAGCGTCCAGGTTTCGGAATTTCGGGGGTCACTCCAGGAAGAATTGGCCCCACCTCAATGGACACTGGCCAGACACGAAACCTCCGGCGGGATCAATTGACTCCGTGGACCCAGCGTTCTGCGCTCTTCTCAGTTGGCGTCGCGGATCGAAAGCTACCCGGCCGACTCCCCTGGTTTCCGTTAGGGCTTTCCAGGATTTCGAGGACGGTCGATGCACCTCTTTGCCATAACTCCCACACCGAACGGCTTCATTACCACGGAATGAGCGAGTGCGGGAACCGATTTCTCGGTTCCCGCACTCGCTCATTCTACCATTCCGCAAGAATCCTCAGTTGAACCCTCAGGAAGCCGACAAGGACCCCACCACAGACTCGCGCCGCGGGTCCAAAAGGTTCACGCCGCGCTTCTCGAACCTTTCCTCCAGCTTCTGCATGCCGCGTCGCCGCAGGTAGGCGACCTCGCTGGCATGAACGGGCACCACCCAGAGGATGTCGACCTCCTGAGCGCCATCCCGAAACGTCCCGCACTCCGGAGGATATGCATAGAGAGGCGTGATGAGCAGATGTTCCGCCTCGCCACCCTCCATCCAGGGCCAGCCCAATTCCAACACCGACCCAACATCAGCCGCGCGACCAGCAGCCTGCCAATGCGCAAGCATGGTCAGAGTTTCAACATGCCGCGGGTATTCCACAGGTGAGAGCAAGGCGAACTCGTGAGAGTCTCCACCGATGATAGACGCCGCCAGAGACACGTAGACCCACGGCTCGGAATCATCACTTGGTGCGATACACCGCACTTGGAACCCGGGCACGAGTTCCTCGATGCCGCCCGCCTGCCACCTGGAATCAACATGCGCGCAGTGCGGCCACGAGGCGTGAAGATGTCTAGCAAGCGCCGATCGACGCCCTTCTTCAAGCGAATTCATGACTCACCCTCTCTTCATTCCGAAGGTATTTGCCAGTTTCGTCAAAACACCGGACAAACCACCCCCCTGTTTATTCTGGCAAGCGCGACACCGCGTCCCATCGATCCCGGACTTCGCATAGGCGCGCCGCTCGGCGTCGGTCATCTTCCATCCGTCGTGGAAGTAATAGTGAATACCGAGGGGCGGTTCGTGCTCCGGCACAGGCTGGGTCGGAGTGCCCGAGACTTGAACCTCACCGCAGCCAAGACACCGCGTACCTTCGCCGGCCACGCTTGCCGCCCGCCCAGCAGGCCCGCACCCCCACGACACCTGTCGCCCCGTCAGATTGCGAAGTGCGACTGGAGTACCAGCCCGGCGTCTTCCGGATCGGGATGGGCTTCGCCTCGGGAGTGGCGGGGCGCGGGTGGCGAGCATCTACGGCAAGGCGGGGCTCGTTCAGCCCTCCTGATTCACGGCTTGCGGGCTCACGACACGGCGCCCTGTGTCGTAGCTGCGACTGTCGCGTCGGCCCGGTTGGTGGCGTGCCGCCGTGCGAAGGGAGCACGGGCTGCCGGAATCCGGCAGCCCGTGCTCGCCTGACAGATGGATTACAGGCTCATCTGCGGTCGTTCAAGGTCGAACAGATCGAGATTCTGCTTCGTCAATTCGGCCTCGAAAGCCGGCCAGCCGTTCCTCTCCACGTACTCCGCCTCGGCCCCGTGAAGCGGCACCAGCCACACGACGGATACATGCGTCCCGTTTTCCAGCGTGACGGAGAAGAAGTCGTCGTCGAAGTAGACCGGCATGGCTGCATACAGCGCGGTCAAGGGACTACCCGGACGCAGCGACATCGGCAAGGACACGACATCCCCGCGAAGAATCGCTTTCCCGGTCGTCACCAAGCGCTCAGCCACCCACTCCAGCACTCCGGGAAACGGCCCGTACTCATCCCCGACGACGGGGTGATTACAACCGAGCAACTCCAGGTGCTGCGATTCCCCCGTCGCGGGAGAGACTAGGTGCGTCTGGTGCAGGGTGGTGGTGGCAAAGGACTGAACGCCATCGAAGACGCCGCCGGTGAAATATCCCACCTGCGCAGCACCTTCGGGGGCGCCATCCCTGACTGACCACGCGCCGACAAGCTGACCCAGACGTGATTCGAAATGGTCGATCAGAATAGCCATCTTCTCCGCTTACCCATCCTCTCTATTTCCTGCACCACGGTTGCATGGAACGCATTCGAGCCGCACATCCGTATTGTAATTGTTGATCACGTCGTCGCGAGACACACCGACCGGGAACTTCCGGTTCGACCAGCTCTCAGGGTAGTGACCGCCGTCCCAGTTTCCTCTGCGGTCCTCCCCCTTGGTGGGATCGCCGCCGACCACTCCGGCACAGTTCGGCCCCTGTCTGGGACAGACTCGCCCAGCGGTTCCGTCCGGAAGCTGACCCACCTTGGCGTCGTTCCACATCTTGGCCAGAACAGGGACCCGGAAGTTGGCACGACTGGTCGACTGGCCGGACTCATTAGTCCCCCGCAGCATGCCATCCGCGTGAGGCGTGCCCGCTGCGATGCGATCAGGGTTGGCGGCGAAGCGCCCCCGGTTGCGCCACTGGCCACTGGCATCTGCCGCAGCACCGCCGACGCCACACGCAGGCCCCTGTCCATCGTCATTGTGCACCAGCACCGCCGTGTCGCCCACGCCCACGTGGTACGTGTGCAGACCCTCGACGCTCAGGTCGTACGTGACGGCCCGCGCCGTGTACGCCTTGACGTCGAGCACCACGGTCGGCCGGCCCGACTCGTTCTGGAGTTTCTGGCCGGCCTTGAGGTCGGCGGCCTGGGTCCAGGCGTCCTTGGTGGACTCGTAGAACTGGTGGTGCTTGGTGGTCTGGATCGTCTTCGGGCCGGACTTCGTGGAGACGACGACGTCGACGAAATCACGGTCCGTCTTGGTGACGATGACCGCCTTGACCTTGTACTTCTCCTTCTTCTTCTTCCCGGGTTCGGCCGTCAGGACGTAGTCCCCGACCTTGATCTCGGAGATGGGCTTGGTCGTGGCGTTCGCCATCAGCACCCCGGTCAGACCGGTGAAGCTGTGAGGAACGCCGGTCCGGCAACCCGGAGAGGACGGCTGGCCGTCCGGCTCCTGCTTCGCCGTCGACTTACGGCCGAACCTGCCCGCCGCCGCGCCGAACACACCACCCGTTGCCGCGCCCACCGCCGAGGCCTTCGCCGCGCCGGAGACGCTGCAGCCCTCCTCGCTCGTCACGCAGGAGATGCCGTAGCCGACCACGCCTTCCGCAGCGCCGCCCGCAGCACCCATGACCGCGCCGTTCAGCGCCTTGCCGCCGACACCGGCGAGCAGACGGCCCACCGCGCCATCGACGGCCAGAAGGTGGTGGTCTCCCCGCCCGGCGTCGTCAACACATTCATCACCTCGGTGAACCTCACCACCGGCGAGCTCGACCCCAAGCCGCCCACGCCCTTCAAGGAGACCGTCAACCCCGCCCACACGGCTGCCGCGTACTCCCTGGACTACCGCGAACCGCAGGGCCTCGACGTCTACATCCCGGACCCGGACCATCCCGGCAGTTTCCGCACCGGCATGGGCTTCGCCTCAGGAGATGCAGGTTCACGCGTGGCGAGCATCTACGACAAGGCTGGGCTCGTTCAGCCCTCGTAACAGAGGACGCGCAACAGGGGCACGGGCCGTCGGAGAACCGACGGCCCGTGCCCCTGTCAAAGCGCCCCGGCGAAGGGCGCGTCTTGATCAGAAGAAGGTCTTGTCCCAGCTACTGGAGACAAACGCCTTCACTGCTTCTTCGAAACTGGCTCCGATGCGCTGCATGCCGGCGTCGCCAGCAAACACGATGCCACCGTTCTCCACCAATAGGACGTTCTCCTCGGTCTCCAAGGCGATCCCGATCGGAACTGCCTGCATGCCCAGCCGCCGGGAATAACTGCGCACATTCGGCGGATAGACATCCATGGCTTCCTCGAGGGTGATCGCGAGGACCATTTCCTCGCCCGTTCGGGGCGATGTCCAGCCGACCACGATCTCACCGTAGTTCTTCAGGAATTCCCTGAGATTCTCGGTGACCTCATATCCGGCTTCCGCGTATGCGGCGACAGCCACCTCGACATCCACCTCGCCGAATTCGACCCGCTCCACTCCGGCCAGCATGACCTTGAGAGATTCACGCTCGGGCCGCTCAGTCGCGCTACTCATCCCGTCAGAACCTCCCTGACAAATCCTGGCACCCATGTTGCACAGTTGGGGCACATCTTGAATTTCTTACCCTTCGGATTGACGGTCACGATATCCAGATTCGCCGGATCTGCGCCGTCGTTGACTGCGTTGGTGCACATGCGCGCCTCCGCGCACACCCCCGGGGGCCTGCCGTTCTCCAGCTGCGACTTCGCCGGAAGGGCGTCCATGACGGACTTGGCGTGCCCCGTCGCGGGCCCGCTGTCACCCGAATAGACCCTACCCGTGGTCCGGTCACGGCCCACGCTGAAGGCTCCGGGCAGCTCATCCTGCTCGCCGCGCTCGACACGTCGCTTCGCAGCGGCCACGTTCTGCTTGCCCAGGTTCATGAGCCCCTTCTTGATGACGTCGTCGGACACGTCGAGCGGGCAGGCCCCTCCCTCATCGTTCTGGTTGTGCACCAACACCGCGGTGTCACCGGCGCCCACGTGGTACGTGTGCAGACCCTCGACGCTCAGGTCGTACGTGACGCGCTGCGCTGTGTACGCCTTGACGTCGAGCACCACGGTCGGGCGGCCTGACTCGTTCTGGAGTTTCTGGCCGGCCTTGAGGTCGGCGGCCTGGGTCCAGGCGTCCTTGGTGGACTCGTAGAACTGGTGGTGCTTGGTGGTCTGGATCGTCTTCGGGCCCGACTTCGTGGAGACGACAACGTCCACGAACTCGCGGTCCGTCTTGGTGACGATGACCGCCTTGACCTTGTGCTTCTCCTTCTTCTTCTTTCCGGGTTCGGCCGTCAGGACGTAGTCCCCGACCTTGATCTCGGAGATGGGCTTGGTCGTGGCGTTCGCCAGCACCACCAAGGTGGCGCCGGTGAAGCTGTGCGGGGTGCAGCCCTTGCGGCCGAACTTGCTCGCCGCCGCGCCGAACACGCCACCGGTCACCGCGCCGACCGCCGAGGCCTTCGCCGCGCCGGAGACGCTGCAGCCCTCCTCGCTGGTCACGCAGGAGATGCCGTAGCCGACCGCGCCTTCCGCAGCGCCACC
>NZ_JBITIE010000048.1:0-8346 GCF_044458665.1 Streptomyces sp. NPDC050422 | reverse complement strand
TCAGCGGGTGCCGATCCAGTGGGGGTCCGGTACGACGGTCAGCACCGCCGACACCAGCACGACCGCCCCCAGCACGACCGCTTCGCGGCGCGCGCAGCGTTGGGCGCCCGCCGGATCCGCGTCCCGGGCCAGCCGTCGTCGCGCCACCAGTGCCAGCGCGCTCACGACGGCCACCAGCAAGAGTTTGGCCAGCAGCGTGCGCCCGTACGCCGAGGTGAGGACGGTGTCCGACGGCAGCCGGCGCAGGGCACTGCACGTGCCGGTCGCCGCCAGGGCCGCGTAGAGCCATACGGCGAGGCGGGCGTAGCGGCCGAGGAGGGCACGGGCCGCACCCGGTGCCGCCCGCCACAGCCGCATGGTGCGCAGTACGTGGAGGAGCCCACCGGTCCACAGCGAGGCGGCCGTCAGGTGGACAACGGTCAGCGCGGAGCCGACGAGCGGGCTGTACGCCTCGGGGTGGGCGCGCAGGGCCTCCGCACCGACGCCCAGGGCGAGCGGCAGCGCGGCCAGGGCCGGGCGCCGGCTCGCGGCGCAGCAGGCGGCGAGGACGAGGCCGTTGGCGGTCAGCAGGAGCAGCCCGCCCTCCCGCGTCCCGTAGGTCTCCACGAGGCCAAGGTCGCTGACCCGGGCCAGCCGGACGATCTGGCCCGCGGCGGCGAGCGCGCCGACGGCCGAGGCGGCTGTGGCCCAGCTGCGCGGGGCGGTGCGGGGCCGGTCGGGCACGGAGCGGACGAGCGCGTCCGCCGCGAGTGCGCCGATGTGGACGGCGAGGGCCCCGAAGAGGGCCGTCCGCAGCAGGGTGGCGGTTCCGGCGCCGGGTATGCGCAGTTCGCCGGTGCCGTGCCCCATGGCTGTCGCTCCCAGCAGCGCGGCAGGCACGGCCAGGAGGCACGTCACCGCCACCGCGAGCACGGCGGCCGTGGACCTGCGGCGGACAGGTGCGGGCACACGGGACGGGATCACCACCCACCCCCCCTTTCCTGACTGACAACCACACAAATCGCCTGCCCGTGTCCATGGGAAGAACAGACATTCACCCGGAAGGAGGCATTGGAGAAAGCGCGAACGTTTCTGCATCGCCACTCGGCGGACCCTCGGGTTAGGTTCACCGACTGTCACCTCACCGACCGTCCCCCACTGACTGTCATGCGGGCCCCCGGTACGTCCACGGGGCCCGGCGCTGCGAGGAGAGGCATTGATGACCGAGACGCCGGCCCCCACGGCACCCCCCGTGACGCCCCTGCTGCCCGAGCCGTGCGGCCGGGTGTACCGCAGGGACGGACGCACGGTGGTGGCCCTGCGCGACGAGATCGACATCGCGACCGCCGCGCTCATCGCACCGGCACTGGACGGCGCGACGTCGGACGGCTCACCCCAGCTGGTGGTCGACCTCACGGAGGTGAGCTTCCTCGACTGCTCGGGGCTGACGCTGCTGTGCCGGGCCCGCCGGCGCGCGCTGGACCGCGAGGGGCGGTTCTGGCTCGTCTGTGCCTGCCCGCGGATCCTGCGCCTGCTGCGGGCCGGCCGGCTGCACGATCTGTTCGGCCCGGTGGCGACCCCGGACGAGGCCTTCCGCGCGGCGGAGCCGGTGGCCCCGGCCGTCTCGTGAACGCGCCCCCGGGCGCCGTCCTGCGGCCCCCCGGCCCGCCGGCCGGGGGTCCTGCGGACGTCAGTTCTGTGCGGCCCAGAACTCGTCGAAGGTGAGGAGCCCGTCCCCGTTCGCGTCGTGGGAGTTGATCACGGCCTGTGCGACCGTCTCGGTGACGTAGGGGTCACCCAGCTGAGCCATGACGCTCTTGTACTCGACAGCCGATATCAGCCCGTCGCCGTTCAGGTCGAACCGCTCGAATGCCTTGCGCGCCGACTCGATGTCCGCCACTTTTCCGCCCCTTCGTATGACTGTCTGACGGAGGTCAGATTAACGGGCGCGACGGATGGCCCCGGCGGCGGCCGGTCGTCGATCATGGGTGGGCCGTCCACCGCCCGGTGGCCGGTGGCCCGAGCGGGGAGCGCGAGGCGCGATGAGCGATGCACTGGCACGGATCCTGGACGCCGCCGCGCACGGACGGTTCCCGCCGCCGGACGGTTCCACGACCGTGGTGCGGCAGCCGAACCCCCGTGACGCCGGAGTGCTGGCGTTCACCGCGCACTCGGTGGTCTTCACCGACGAGGACCCGGGGTGGGTGCGCGACGCACTCGCCGCCACCCCCGGGGACGCGCTCGCCGCGACGATGAACCCGCACTTCCTGACCGCCCTGATGGCCCGGACCGGGCGGCACATGAACACGATCGACCTCCTCACGGTCGCCCCCGCGCTGCCGGGCGCCCCGGAACTGGACCTGCGGGAGATCCGCGACCCCGGACACCCCCGGGTGGCACGGGCGGTGAAGTTCCGTGACGAGGTACGGGTCTGGGGGACCGAGGGCGGGGTGCTGATCCTCGGCCGCGGGGTCGCGGGCCGCTGGGAGACGGCGATCGAGGTGGCCGAGGAGGCGCGCGGGAAGCGGCTCGGCGAGCGGCTGGCGCGGGCGGCCCGGCAGTTGGTGCCGGACACCGTGGTGTGGGCCCAGCAGTCGCCGGGGAACGCCCGCAGTGTGCGGACGTTCCAGGCGGCGGGTTACCGGCCGGTGGGCTCGGAGGCCCTGCTGGTCGCTGGGTGAGTCACCGGCCGGTCCGGGGCCCGCCTCAGCGGAAGACGCCGGTGTGGCCGAGCGAGTAGCGGCCCGGCTGCGGGTAGACGGCGAGGCCGTGCGGTCCGCTGCCCACCGGGATCCGGGCCAGCTGCTTGCCGGTGGTGGTGTCGATCGCGTACACCTCGGAGTTGTAACGCCCGGACAGCCACAGGACCTTGCCGTCCGCCGAGACCCCGCCCATGTCCGGGCTGCCGCCGTTCGGCAGGTGCCACTTCTTCGCCAGCTTCTTCTGCGCGAAGTCGAAGACGGAGACCGAGCCCTCGCCGCGGTTGGAGATGTACATCTCCTTGGCGTCGCGGCTGACGTAAAGCCCGTGGCACCCCTTGCCGGTGGGCAGCAGCTCGGGCTCGGTGAACTTCTTCCCGTCCAGCACCCACACGCCGTTGGCCATCATGTCCGCGATGTAGAAGGTGCTGCCGTCGGGGGACAGCTTGACGTCCTGCGGCATGGCGCCCTTGAACGGCAGTTTCTGCTGGCCCACCACCTCCATCTTCGCCGTGTCGACCTTGAGGAGTTCGCCGGAGAACTCGCAGGAGACGATGAAGTAGCGGCCGTCCGCGGAGAAGTCGGCGTGGTTGACGCCCGCGCAGCTCACCGGGACGGTCTTGGCCGTCTTCATGGTGTGCGCGTCACGGAAGACCAGCTCACGGTCCATGGAGGCCATCACGATGGCGTACTTGCCGTTCGGCGTGAAGTAGAGGTTGTACGGGTCGGAGACGCCGACCGTCTTCCCGGCCTTCCCCGTCGCGGGGTCGATGGCGGTGAGGCTGTCACCGACGTCGTTGTTGACCCAGAGCGTCTTGAGGTCCCAGGACGGGACGACGTGCTGCGGCTGACGGCCGACCGGGATCGTCTCGATGACCTTGTACGTGGCGGGGTCGATGACCGACACGGTGTTGGAGTTGGTGTTGGGCACGTACACCCGGGACGGGAAGTCCTTGACGACCGGCGACAGCTTTCCGGGGGCGTCGGCCGCGTACACGTTCCTGGCGTCGAGCACCGGTGGCATCCCGGGCAGTCCCGGCGGCGCGGGCGGCGTGACGCGCTCGGGCCTGGCAGGCGGGGCGGCGGCCTCGGAGGGGGCGTCGGACGCCTTGTCCGCGGGGGTGCCGCAGCCGGTGAGCGCGGCGAGCAGGACGCCCCCGAGCAGGGCCGCGGTGCGTGTGGTGGAGGGAGGCATCAGGTCAGCAGCTCCGTGGTCGTCACCGCACGCAGTTGGCGGCGGTCGAGTTCGGTGAGGAGGAGGGGCAGCGCGGCGACCGTGTCCGCATAGCCGAAGTGCATGCTCACCACCGATCCGTTACGGATCTCCCCGGCCACCTTGCGGGTGACGGCCGCGGCGCCGGGAGAGGTGAAGTCGAGGGAGTCCACGTCGTACGAGAGGACGTGCGGGTATCCGGCGCGGGCGGCGAGCCGCTGGACGAGCGGGGTGGCGTACCGGGTGCGCGAGGGCCGGAACCATGTGCCGATGGAGCCGGTGAGCCGGCGCAGCCGCTGGGCGCAGTCGGTGATCTCCGCGTACGCCCGGGTCTCGTCCATCGAGGAGATGTCGACGTGGTGCTGGGTGTGGTTGCCGAGGTCGTGGCCGCCGTCGAGGATCCGGCGGGCCATCTCCGGGTGCTCGTCCAGCCAGCTGCCCACGGCGAGGACGGTGACCCTCGCACCGGCGCGTTCGGCCTCTCCCAGGACGGTCCGGGCGACGGCGGGGTCGCCCTGGCCGTGGAAGGTGAGGGCGACGCGCGCCCGGTCGCGGGGGCCGTGCTCGATCTGCGCGGGCTGCCCGGGGATGCGGTGCGGGGCGGGCGCGGGGGCGTGGGCGCCGGTGGTGGCGGCCTGCCTCTTCGGTGCCGGGCGAGTGGTGGGTTTCGCCGGTGTACCGGCGGCGTCCGGGTCCGCGCAGCCGGCGGCGAGGGTGGCCGCGAGGGCGGCCCCGGCTCCTGCTCGCAGGGCGCTGCGGCGGTGCACCGGTCTGTCAGGGGCATTCATGCGCAGAACACTAAGTGCGCGATGTCCGGAAAATAACAATTGACCCACGGTGGCCGCCGAAGGTCACACGGATGCGCACGTCCACCCTTTGGGCGATCAATGAATCACCCGGGGAATCCCCTGTGTATTCACCGATTACCAGGCGAGTGACCCAACACACCTGTGATTCATTGAAGAAATGTTCACATGCGTCACGACATGCCCGATTTGAGGCTTTGGCGATGGAGTCGTCCGTCTGCCATAGTCGGGGACACGACCCCCATCGACCCGGGCCAGGTCGTCACAAGCGGCCGTGAACACACCCCCCATTTCACGGCCCCCACACAGAAGCCCCCGAAGCGCCGCACCACGGCCGATCCGGGGGCTCCTGTGCATCCGGGGGGCTTCCCGTGCGTCCGTCAGCTCCCGTGCGTCCGGGGCGAAGGCGGCAACAGGCCGGTGGTCAGCGGTCGGAGGTCCGCATCTCGAACCAGGTGGTCTTGCCGCGCGGCAGCAGATCGACGCCCCACCGGTCGGAGAGCTTGTCGACCAGGAAGAGCCCGCGGCCACTGACGTCCATCTCCTGGACGGGCATCAGGCACGGCAGTCCGCGCGAGGGGTCGCGCACCTCGATCCTGATCCAGCCGCGACGGCGCATCATCCGTAACCCGAAGACCCTCGCGCCGGTGTGACGCACGGCGTTCCCGACGAGTTCGGACACGAGCAGAACGGCGTGCTCGGCGGTCTGCGGGGAGAGCCCCCACTGACGCAGCACCACACAGGAGGTGATCCTGCGGGCGGTGGCGGCGGACTCCGGACGGGAGGGCAGCCGGACTTCGTCCTCCGTCGGATTTCCGAACAACTCCAGCGCTTTGAACGCCTGTTCGTCCTCGACGGCCGGCATCCTCCGTGCCGCTGTCGCGCTGCTGCGCTGTCGCGGCTGCTCCACACCCTCCAGGCCCGCCATGGACACCATCATGGCTGCACAGCGGGCGTTCCGTGGCCGTTCCGCGGGAATCCCTGACCCGGAATCAGGCGTTCCGCAGAGGGCTTCAGGCATATGCCGCTGGCAGAATGCCCCGCTCGACACCTGCACTGACCTGCACGGATACCGCACCCGAACGGGTTTGCCACGGCGACCGGAAGGCCGAGCCTTAAGGTTGCCTTAAGGCTCGGCTAATCCGCCCACACGGATGAACGCCCGCCCTGCCGTTCCCAACTGGCGTTCGGTCAGAGGAACTTGGCCTTGCCCGGACCTTCGTCCACAAAGCTGCGCATTCCGCGCTCCCGGTCCTCGGTGGCGAAGAGTCCGGCGAACCAGGTCCGCTCGATCGTGAGACCGGTGTCGATGTCCGTCTCCAGTCCGGCGTCGACGGCCTCCTTGGCGGCGCGCAGCGCGAGCGCCGGGCCCTTCGCCAGCTTGGCGGCCCAAGCGTGCGCCTGCTCGTACACCTCGGCGGCGGGCACCACACGGTCCACCAGCCCCATGGTCAGGGCCTCCTCGGCCTTCACATGACGGCCGGTGAAGATCAGGTCCTTGGCCTTGGCGGGGCCCACCAGCCGGGCGAGGCGCTGGGTGCCGCCCGCGCCCGGGATCAGCCCGAGCATGATCTCCGGCTGCCCCAGCTTGGCGTTGTCCCCGGCGATCCGGAAGTCCGCACACAGGGCCAGTTCGCAGCCGCCGCCGAGCGCGTACCCGGTGACGGCGGCGACGACCGGCTTGGGGATCCGGGCCACCGCGGTGAAGGAGTCCTGCAGCGCCTTGGACCGTACGACCATCGCCGGGTGGTCCATCGCCTGCATCTCCTTGATGTCCGCTCCGGCCGCGAACACCTTCTCGCCGCCGTAGAGCACCACGGCGCGCACGTCGTCACGCCGTGACGCTTCTTCGGCGAGCTCGCGCAGCCGGTCCTGGGTGGCGATGTCCAGGGCGTTCATCGGGGGACGGTCCAGCCGGATCGTGCCGACGCCGTCGCTTACTTCGAGGGTTACGGTCATGGGAGGAAGGTTAACCGGCGCTAACACGGAACGGGCCCGGCGCTGTTGGTCACAGCGCCGGGCCCGTTCCGTGTTCCGTACGACGGGACCTACTTGGTCCACTCCGACCAGCTCATGTTCCAGCCGTTGAGACCGTTGTCCGGCTGGATCGTGTCGTCGTGGGAGTTCTTGACGATCACGACGTCGCCGATCAGCGAGCTGTTGAAGAACCAGGCAGCCGGAGTGCTCGGGTCACCGGCGCCACGCGCGTCCTGCAGCCCGACACAGCCGTGGCTCGTGTTGCTGGCGCCGAAGATGCCCGAGCCGCCCCAGTAGTTGCCGTGGATGAAGGTGCCCGACGTGGACAGCCGCATCGCGTGCGGCACGTCCTTGATGTCGTACTCGCCGCCGAAGCCCACGGTGTCACCGTTCATCCGGGTCACCCGGAGCTTCTCGCTGATGACCATCTGGCCGTTGTACGTGGTGGTGGCCGGGGCTCCCGCCGAGATCGGGATGTCCTTGACCTGCTTTCCGTCGCGGACGACCTTCATCCGGTGCGAACTCGCGTCGACGGTGCTGACCTGCCGGCGGCCGACGGTGAACGACACCGTCTTGGTCTGCTTGCCGTAGACCCCCGGGCGTCCTTCGACGCCGTCGAGGTCGAGCTTCACGGTCACCTTGGTGCCCGCGGCCCAGTAGTCCTCGGGACGGAAGTCCAGCCGGTCGTTGCCGAACCAGTGACCCTCGATCGCGACGGCGGGCTCGGCCGTCACCGCGATGGCCTTCTCGACGGACTCCGGGTCGGTGATGCCCCGGGTGAAGTGGATCGAGACCGGCATGCCGACGCCGACCGTGGAACCGTCCTCCGGGGTGTACTGCCCGATGAAGGTGTTCTGCGGGACCAGCGTGGTGAAGGTGGTGTCCTTCGCCGACTCACGGCCCTTCGCGTCCTTGGCGACCGCGTGGACCTTGTACTTGGTCGCCGAGGCCAGGTGCCGGTCCGGCTCCCAGCTCGTCCCGTCGGCCGCGATCTTCCCCGCGACGTCGGCCCCCTTCGGGTCGGAGACCTTGACCGTGGCCAGCTTCCCCTGCTCGGCCGAGATCTTCAGTGCCCCGCTCGTGGCGACGGAATCGGCCCCGTCCTTCGGCACGATGTTCACGACGGCCTGGGAGGCGCTGGTGTCCCCCGCGCCCGCCCCGTCGGCCTTGCCGCCCTTGCCCCCGCTGTCGGTGTCTCCCCCGCCGCACGCCGTCACCAGCAACAGCAGCGCACCCAGTACCAGAGCCAGCAGACCGGTGGACCCACGCCCCCGCCGTCCGCTGTCCGCCCCGGCCGATGCCCCCGATATCGGCTGCCCGTTCAATGTGGTCGTCTCCCCTCACACGGCCTGGTCCCGCCAAGGCCCCAGGGAGCCCGCAGGCTCCCACCCCCGCACGCTGCACATGCGCGCTCAGCGAAAGATAATCACACCGCCTGCGGGTAGATCGCCCCACAATTGTCACCGTTCAGTCCCAACTCGTTCCAGGAGTTCACCTGGTCGCGAGTGGTACGGCCACCGAGGTGCCGGGACGCGGGACGGCGCGGCCGCAGCGGCCGCGCCGTCGATGTGGGACCGGGGGGGTGCCCCTATCTGTTTCGTCAACCCTGGCGGAGCTAATTCGTAGGGGTTCGTGCTGGTTTTCGGGAACGTGCCGCGAAGCGGGACGTTCC
>NZ_JBITIE010000047.1:0-12526 GCF_044458665.1 Streptomyces sp. NPDC050422 | reverse complement strand
CGCTCGTTTGCGCAGCTCAGGGGGATAGGAGGAGGGGCGTGCCATGACTCAATCCTTTCACGGAATCGAGTCTCTACCGAACCCGGAACGGTTCACTCGAACGGGATCTCGCCGCTGTCACCGCCGGCCTGACTGCGATCTCTCGGTTTGGTGTCGGTGGTTGTGAGAGTCGGTGCTGATCGTTCTGAACGGGGTTGTTGGGGCTGGTCAGTGGTCGTGTGTGGGCGAGGGTGTCGCTGTCACGAGGCGAGAGGCTGACGGGTGGGATCGCTGTCGTGAGGCTTTATCTCATGGCGGGTGATGCTGTCTCAGGTTCGAGAGTTCTTATCCGCTGAGGTGGGCTCGGACGTTGTGATCGTGGGGTGGATCAAAACGTAGGAGCCGGCCGTGGGGCAGGGCTCCCCAGGGGGTTGGTGGTACGCCGGCTGCTGGAGAAGCAGCAAGCGGGAGAGCTCTCCACCCGGCATGTGCGGGCGGTCGCTGACATGACCGGTGTCTCGGAACGTACGGTGTGGCGCTGGCTGGAGCAAGCCAAGACGACCGGCCAGACGGAACCCGGTGTCCGGCAGGGATACGCGGTGTCGGACGAGGTGTGGTCGCTGCTGGGTGAGGTGGGCGGGAATGTTGCCGAGCTGAGGCGCCGGCTGGCCGCCACCGGCGGAGGGGCCGGGGTGCCGTCGGCGTCGACGTTGCACCGGGTGATCCGTAGGGACCGCCGGGCGGGGCGGACATTGCTGACCGGGCGGGACCCTGAGGTGGCCGGTCCGCGCAGGCCGGATCCGCTCAGCGAACTGGGCCTGAACGTCGTGGCCGATAAAGGCACCGACGGTCAGGTGTTCTTACGGGAGCAGAAGCACCTGGCACAGGTCCCGGTCCTGGTACCGGGCGCCCAGGTAGTCCATACGCCTGCTGTGCGGTTGGTGCTGCGGACGGTCGCGCACGCGGCCGCGGTGGGGGCGGTCGTGTGCTTGTACGGCGACGCCGGCCAGGGCAAGACCGTTGCGTTGCAGTACGCCCTGTCCCAGCTACCGCACCCTGCCAGGGTCCGCCGGGTCCACGTCGGTGTGCACCCGACGATTCCCGAACTGCGCCGGGTACTCGCGGACGCTCTTGAGCTGGGTCGGCGTCTGCCGCGCGGGGCGGGGGAGGCCGACCTTGCGCTGGTGAACGCGCTACGACAGCCACGCGTCCTGGTGCTGGACGAGGCACAGCGCCTTCCGGGGCCGGCGCTGGAGTTTCTGCGCGGACTGTGGGACCACCCGGACACGGACACGGCATTCGTGTTCGCGGGGGCAGGCAGCGAACGGGCGCTGCGCCGTGTGCCCGCACTGGCGTCCCGGGTGCTGACCTGGGAGTTGGTGCCGCGCCTTCGCCCGGGCGAGGTGGCAGCGGCAATGGCGGCCTTCCACCCGCTGTGGGAGGACGTGAGCGAAGACGATGTTGCGTGGGTGGACGAGCACGTGGGCCACGGCAACTTCCGGACCTGGGCGAAGCTCACCTCGCATCTGACCGCCGAGACCTACGGCCGAAGTTCTGTGGAGGTGAACCGCAGGATGCTGGAGCGGTCCTGTGCACGCCTCATGGGTCCGCTGTGACCGGCGCCGCCGGGACGGGAGAGGACGGTGCCCGCTCCGGTGAGTACGAGAATGGGCCGGACGTGCGTGGGGGCTTGCCCTCTTCCTCCCTGGCTGCGCTGCGTGGCCCTGCCGTGCGCCGACTGCTCGCCCTGCGACAGGAAGAAAAACTGACGACCCGGCACGTGCGGCTGATCGCGCAGTCCCTGGAGGTGACCGAGCGCACGGTGTGGCGGTGGCTGGCCGCGGCCGAGCACGACGCTACCGCGGCCGCCGCTCCAGGTTCCCGGGCCCAGAGCAGAGACCGCTTCACCGTCACCCCGGAAGTGCGCCGCCTGCTGGCCTTGTGGAAGGGCAACGTTGCGGCGGTCCATCGTGAGCTGACCGCCCGCGCTGCCCGGCAGAGCCCGCCCGCCGCGCCGCCGCCGTCTTTGCCCACCTTGCACCGCGCGATTCAGCGTGATCTGACGCCGGGGGAGCGGGCCGGACTTACAGGAGGGGAGCGGGCAGCACGTAGGCACGACGTGTTCCTGGCCCGGCCGCGCGGCTGGCGCAACCACGTATGGGAGACCGACCACATGCAGGCCCCCGTCCTGGTCGATGTCGAGGGCACGGCCCGCAGACCGTGGATCACCTGGTTCACCGACTGCGCCACCAACGCGATCACCGGCGTCGCCGTCACCCCGATACATCCCTCACGGGAATCGGTGCTGGCCGCGCTGCGCTCCGCGGTCCTGCACGAAGCCCCCTACGGCCCCTTCGGCGGCCTGCCCGAGAAAGTACGAGTCGACCGCGGCAAAGACTTCTTATCCCGGACGGTGACCGCCGCATTCGACCTCCTGGACGTCACCGTGGAGGACCTGCCCGCCTACACCCCCCACCTCAAAGGCACCGTCGAGGGCCTCAACCGGTCGGTGGAGAGCATGTTCTTGGCCGCGCTGCCCGGCTACGCCCGCCAGCCGCGCCCCGGCAAACGTCCCTCCGGCCCGAAGGACGAGGTGCTGCTCGGCTTCGAGGACTTCACCGCCCGGCTGCTGGCCTGGACACGGTGGTGGAACACCGAGCACCGCCCCGCACCGCTGCAGGGCAAGACCCCGCTTGAGGCGTGGCAGGACGATCCCACCCCGCTGCGGGACGTATCGGCTACGGAGTTGTGGACGTTCACCCTGGAAGACGCCGGCACCCGCACACTGACCACCCGCGGCATCCGCTTCAAAAGACGCGACTACGTGGGGCCGTGGATGACCGGGCAAGCCGGGATCCAGGTCCGGGTCCGCTTCATGCCCCACCACGACCACCGCATCGAGATCTACCACGCGGCCACCGGCCGATACCTCGGCCCCGCGGACCTGGCCGACCAGGCCACCGAGGAACAGATCAGCGCTGTACGTAGAACGCGGGCCGCCCGTGCCCGACGTCTGAAGAAGGACCTGGAAGCCTCCCAGCGTGAGCGCTACGCCGCCGTCACCCAGGCCGAGGCCCCGCAGCGGCTCGGCGCGCTGACCACCGCGCAGGCCGGGGCCGAACTCGCCCAGGCCGCCGATACCGACCTGTCGCAGCTGTCGCTGCCGGACCTCATCCCACCCGCCGCGCCCCCGGCCGGTTGGCGCACCCCTGCTTCCCTAGCCGCGATGACCACGCCAGGCCAACCCGCCCAGACCCCGCCCGGCCGCGATGGCGCTCCCACCCCGGACGGCACCAACGCACAGGCCGCACCTCCCACCCCCGACGAAGACGGAGACGCCTCGTGAGCGCGGCCACCTACCAGTACGTCGACCTGCCCGACGCCTCCGTGGTCACCACCCGCGCCCTGCTCACCGCCCGGGAGAACATCACCGACACCGTCGCCGCCCGCGCCATGATGTGCATCCACGGCGGCGCCGGCTTCGGCAAGACCCTCGCCGTCAACACCTGCCTGCGCGAACTCGAACCCGCCGAGGACGTCCGCCGAGTCACCTTCCGGGCCCGGCCCACCGCCCGTGCGGTGCGCTACGAACTGTTCACCGCACTCGACCTGGCCGGCGAACCACCGCGCCACCCCAGCGAATTCGACCGCCTGCTGAAAAACAGCTCTGGCCGAACGCCCCCGCACCTTCCTCGTCGACGAAGCCCAGTGGCTCAACGGGGAAGCCTTCGAATACTTCCGCTACCTCTGGGACGAACCCACCACCCAGCTCGCGATCATCTTCGTCGGCGGCGAGGGCTGCCACACCGTGCTGCGCCGCGAACCGATGCTGTCCTCCCGCGTCTTCATCTGGCAGCACTTCACCCGCCTCACCCCCGCCGAGGTCCTCGAGGTGATCCCCCTGTTCCACCCGGTCTGGGCCGACGCCGACCCCGACGACATCGCCTTCGCCGACCAGCATGCCGCGCACGGCAACTTCCGCGCGTGGGCCCAGTTGACCGCCCACACCCGCACCGCCCTGGCACGCACCGGCCGCCCTCGCGTCGACCAGGAACTGCTGCGCTGGGCCTTCAGCCGCCTCGCCTGACACCCCACCGTCCATGTCTCTCGCCCCGCCGCTGCCGCCCGTCACCGTGGTTCTCGACCGCCACGACGACGCGCTGTACACGCATACGGCCCTGGCCGCCCACCACCTAACGTCCGGCCGGATCACCCTGCACCCCGGCCCGGGCACCACCAGCGTGACCGGCCTCGCCCACGACCTTCTCGCCGCCCTGGGTAAACCGCCCCTGCTCCCGGGCCGCTTTCCCGGCGGCCGTCAGCCCGCCTGGGAAGCCGCCACGGCCTGGATGGCCGCCCTGCCCGTGACCCGGCTGACCGTCCTGCGCGCCCACCGCCTCACCGCCCGCCGCGCGATGCGCCTCCTGCAGCTACACGCCCTCACCGGTATCCACCTGACCCTGGTCTGCCACCGTCCACACCTTCCCGCCGCTCTGCACCAGGCCCTGCGGACGGCCGACTACTCCGTCACCACCGACTTCGAGGCAGCCCGCCGCCACTACTACGGCACGCCTATCACCGAACCCCCGCCCGCAGACAAACCCGCCGGGCCGGCAGACCGGTGGCTCACCCTGCCCGCACTGGACCGCCTCGTCTCCTACGACAGCCCCCGCCCCTGCGCCGACCCGTGCACGCCGCCCCCGATCGCCTTCCGGCACCGCCCACCACCTGTGCCTCTCACCGCACACACCGTCCAGCAAGTCGCCCACCGGCTGCACGCGGCAACCGCGCACCCCCGCTTGGCCGCAGCTATCGCCGCCGCACTGTTCACCGGCGCCTCCCTTCAGCAACTCGCCACCGCCCGCCCCCGCGACTACGACGATGCTGCGGCCTCGCTCGCCCTGCACGACCGCACCCGGTACACCGACGGCTGCGCCGCCTACCCCGTACCATCCTGGGCAGGCACCTTCCTACGGGCCGCGGCCTGCTTCACCCGGCTCGCATCCGGCGAAGACCATGAACTGCTCACCGCGCCAGGGGACCGCGGACATCTGCTGCGCGTGGCGGAGACGGCCAGACTGCGCCCACCCCAGCCGCCCGTGGTCCGCCGCAAAGGCCCGGTCAGCTGTGTGGAGTGGGACTGGGGCGAGCGGCAGGAAGCCGAGAGGTACGAAGCCATGCCGACAGGCCACGCCAGGTCCCCACGACGCTGAGCACCCTGACGTTGTTACGCGACGGGCCAGGCTCAGCCGATCGAGAAGTCGGCGAACTCGACGTCGCTGAAAGCGATGTGCAGCCCGTGGGCCCGGCGGCCCCACTCGCGAAAGTAGGAGTGCCCCAACGCGCGGGCGAGTATCACGGTCTGTTGCTGCTCGCCCGCGCCGGCATCCCGAGCGGCGAACAGTTCCCGGGCTACTTCTCCCGGCAGGTCCTGGGTGATCCATCGCACCCGCGGATCGTCCGAGGACCCTGCCGGCGCGGCGAACCCGAATCGCGCCCTGGTGTGGAAGACGAAGCCTTCCGCCTCTGCCTGGGCACGCCGGCGGGCCCGTATTCGGGGCTGCCACCGAGCCAGGACCGCCTTGTCGATCGCTTGGGCATGCTGCGGACCCGGCGGACGACGTGCTCCGGACTTCTTTGTCACCCACCGCTGTACGGTTCGCTGTGAAACGCCCAGAAGACGTGCCACCTTCCTCGTGGAGCCCTTCTCGGATCTCATGAGGAAACGCAATGCCGAGGCGCCTGTAGGTGCCGGGCGCGTCAGCAGTGCTCGTTCGATTCCGTTGCTGATCTTTCCCACGACTCTCCCCGGCGCTTGACCCCTATGGCTATCGGAGCTGCCATCTCTCTCACAGAGGTGGCCACTCGCGACTGAGATCCGCCGTATAGGGCAAACGATCGGCGAACCTGGGCTATAGGCGCAGAACGGGGGACGGAGATGGTGACGGACAGAGGTCAGAGCGCCCCGGTCGGCGGGGCCTGCTCAAGGATTGCACCGCCGAACGTGGTGAGAGTCCGTGTCCCGGCCGGGATTACACGCGAGGTGGTCCGGGCTGGCTGTCTCGCGCGCCGACTCATCCCGCGTCTGCAGGCCGAGAGGACGCTGGCACCGGCCTCGCGAGCGGACCCGCGCCCCTGCTATGGGTGACGGCCCGTCTCCTGCGGCGTCTGGAGGTCGTGCACGAGGGAGCGCAGATTGACGTGAACCAAGGCGCGCGGGGTGTTGAGCCCGCGCGACGCCTGCTGGAGGAAGACGCCGGTCTTCTTCTCCGCGACGACGTGGTCGGCATAGCCTGCGGCGCAGGCAAGGTAGAACAGATCATTTAGGTCGTTGCGTACCCACTTGTCCGATGCGTTGCGCAAGCGGGCCTGGGTGATCTCCAGTACTCCGCCGTCGAAGGGCAAACGAGCAAAGAAGTCGACCACCGTTTCCTCGTTCAGGAGAGCAGAGGCGTTCTCGCTGCTGATACCAGCGATCAGGAGTGCCTGGGCGATGTCTCTCCCCTGATCGCCCAGCATGTGTGCGGCCGTCACCAGACGTATGTCGCGATCTCCTGGATGGCCCCGCATGTACTGGGCGAGCGTGGAGAGGGTAGCGGCCCATCGCTCGATGACCGCATTGCTGGCGGCCAGCTCCTCTGGAGAAAGCGTGTCCCCCAGCAGGGCGCTTGCCCAGGCCACCGGCCAGGACAGGCCGTCCGGGCGATGGGCGGCGGTCGGCGCGGCAACGCTGATCGAGGGCGTGTAGTTGAAGAAGGCGGAGTTCGCGGCGGTGGTGAAGACGTCCGTTGCCGTCAGCTTCGTCCCGCTGAATGCGCCCACCAACTCGTACCGTCGAACGACCAGCGGATTGAGCATGTGCCACCCGCCGTAGCCGTCCAACATGGCTCGTGCGAGCCGACGACGGCTGGACTTCAAGCCGCGGTGAGCGGTCTCTACGAGGTGGGCCATCGACAGCGGCAACCGGACCTGCCCGGTCGCGGCCAACTCCCACAATGCAGTGGCGGCTTCGCGCTCCTCAGCCTTTTGGATCTTCTCGGGCGCAAAGCGTGCCCGCGCCATCGTGATCCAGTGATTTTGATCCAGGTAGACGACCTTGGACACTGCGCCTCACTCTGTGTGCCTGAAATGCCTGTGCCGGGTTGCACAAGACAGACCAGTAGGGCCGCGGTCGGGTTGTACGGTTTCTCCCTCCGCTCTGCATCGTGTCTCCGCCATGCTGACCGCCTACCGTGCAGCACGCGAACACGTCCCCGTCTGCCCGATGGGCACCATCGCATCGCCCTCGCCCCACACCTGGCCCTGACGCGGAGCAAGATGCCCGGTGGACCGCCGGTACGACCGCAGCGCGGCGAGCTTGTTCTCCCAGGCTTCCTCGCCCGGCTCCCAGATTATCCCGGCCTCCGGTGCGTCCAGGAGGACTTGCGCCGGTCCTCCAGCTCGCCGACCCGCAGGGCCTTGCGCTGCTGGTGCAGCCACCGCCCGAGGGGAAAGTCCTTCGTGATGCCGACCTCGACTTCCACGTCGTAGGGCACGGCGTGGACGCCGGTGATCTCGTTCTCCGCCCACCACCGGATGAGGGACTGGTAGCCCTGCAGCCACACCAGGGACTCGGGCCGGTACACCCGCGTCCGCAGGAACGCGGCGATCGTCGCCGCGTCGCGCGGGCTGGAGAAGTGGAGCAGTGCCGCTCGGCGGCGGCCTGAGTGTCGTCGTCCTCCTGGTCCTCGCCGTCGTCCTCGCAGCCGGCCCCGACGATCGGGTCTGCTGCAGCGAACATTGCTGACGTACCGGTGGCGGCGGGCTCGTACAGGATGACGTAGGGCACGGACATGACGAAGGGGCAGCTGACCCCATCAGGGGCGGGGGGTTCCGACCGGCCGGACGACATGGCGGGTGGTGTCGATCAAGGTTCGCAAAACTACGCAGAGAGGAAGTGTGTGGGATGCCACACGCTGATGGCGGCCCCTTCGTTTCGCGGGCTGCTCATTTTCGCGGGTCTCGGATCGATAGACGAATTCTAAAAGCAGCCTTCGAATCAATGTGAGACATTGTCAGACGCTTTTATGTTCGAAGGTGTTTGTGCGTAGTTCCCTGCATATCGAAAAGGTGATGATCAAAGACGGGTTATGGTCTACACGTTGGATGCCTTACCGCCCCGGTCAACTGCCAAGGAATCCGGGGCGGTAAGGCATCGACAGCTCATCTCGATGTCCATGCAAGGAGAGCAGCTTATGGAGCAGTCTACGGCGACGGATTCTGACCTGCGCTGGTGGCGTGGGGCGAAGACCTTGCTCTGGCGAGCAGCCCTGGGTGCGGCATACGCGGCTGGCGCCCTGGCTGCGACCAAGGCCGGGGACTTCTTCGTTGCCCTGTGAGAAGGCTTGGCGCTCTGTCGGCCTGAGCTGACAGAGCGCCAAGGCGCCAAGTCTTCTACCTTCAAGACCAGTTATCTGCTAGGTCCATTCCATTCCATGCCGAGCTTTCGTAGCGCGGCGAGCTGGTCGGCGTCCAGCCGGTCCCTCCTGGATTTCGTGTTCGAAATCCATACGCCCAGCTTGACGATCACCGGCTCCGTCTCGCCGTCGACCTCGATCTCCACGACCGCGCCTCTTGGTACGGGCCGGTCCGCGCCTTCCCGTTCTACCCACTGTGTGAGGGCCGCCA
This sequence comes from Streptomyces sp. NPDC050422, assembly GCF_044458665.1. Taxonomy (NCBI): domain Bacteria; kingdom Bacillati; phylum Actinomycetota; class Actinomycetes; order Kitasatosporales; family Streptomycetaceae; genus Streptomyces; species Streptomyces sp. NPDC050422. The sequence continues at coordinate 3,880 of NZ_JBITIE010000047.1, read as the reverse complement.
GACCCCGCTGAAACGCTGCCTGCGCCTTGCTCGGCGCCTTCCCCTTCGCCGTACGGGCGGCTGCCGGGGCGGGAGGCGGGGCCTGGGCGGGTTGCACGCCCAGTTGAGACAGCCGTTCCTGTTGCTTGGGGAGAAGCTGCGCCCAGGTGCCCGGATTCTTCTGTCGCTGGAGCCATCGTCCGATGTCGTCGCCGTCGAAGACGACTCCGGGTGCGATGCCGGGCAGGTGGCAGTCGGCGTCGACCAGGTCGGCGAGGACGCGGTAGTGCCGCTGCCAGTCCAGCGGCCACGGGCAGTCCCAGTCCGGGTCGACCGCGGTCAGCTGCTTCGCCCGCTCCTCCGCCCGCTTCGCGTCCTTCCCGAGGCCGCCCTTCCGCCGGAGATTGGCCATGTGCTGCCCGATGGGCACCATCGCTTCGCCCTCGCCCCACACCGCGTCCTGACGGGGTGCGAGGTGCCCGGTGGCCCGCCGGTAGGACCGGAGCGCGGCGAGCTTGTTCTCCCAGGCTTCTTCGCCCGGCTCCCACACCATCCCGGCTTCCGGGGCGTCCAGCAGCGTCTTGCGTCGCTCCTCCAGCTCCCCGGCCCGCAGGGATTTCCGCTGCTGATGGACCCAGCGGCCAAGCGGAAACGACTTCGTGACCCCCACTTCGACCTCGACGTCGTAGGGAACGGCGTGGACGCCGGTGATCTCGTTCTCCGCCCGCCAGCGGATCAGGGCCTGGAGTCCTTCCAGCCACACCAGCGACTCCGGCCGGTAGACCCGGGTGCGCAGGAACGCCGCGATCGTCGCCGCGTCACGGGGGCTGGAGAAGTGGAGGAGAGCGGCTTCGGCGGCGGCCTGGGTGTCGTTGTCCTCCTGGTCCTCGCCGTCACCCGCGTTGCCGGCCCCGACGATCTGCCCGTCCTCGTCGCGCCGGACGTGGACCTTGCGCTTCCCGCTGGTGAGCGCCCGGGAAGCGAGCTGCTCGACGAGTCGTTCGTCATGCGAGCGCAGCCCCTGGAGGACCGCTACAAGAGGGCGGAAGCTGGCGCTGGCGACCATGTCGGTGGGGTCCTCGTTGGGCTCCAGGAACACCGGCACGATGATCCTTGCCACCTTCGTGGACCCGTCGCGGTTGAGCCTCAGCGCGCGGCCGATGTTCTGGACGATCTCGACCTGTGAGCCGCGGGTGTCCGCGAAGCAGATCGAGTCGACTCCCCGCTCGCCGGTGATGTCCACGCCCTCACCGAGAACGCGAACGCTGGCGAGGAAGGCACGGTGCACCCGGCGCCCGGCCGCGTCGATGCCGTTGGCGAACTGGCGCAGCGCCTCGCGCCGCTCGGACACGAGGTGGTCGCCGCACAGCCACGCCGACCACACCCGGTCCGGCGGAACGTGGCGGCCGGCCTCCAGCTCGTAGAACTCCGCGTCGATCGACGACGCGGGGAGCTTGTCGGCAGCGGCCAGATCCGCGTCGGAGGCGTCGTTCAGATACAGCGCGGCAGCCGTCTCGGGCAGCTTGTCAGCGAACGCGCGGGCCTCTTCGATCTTCTGGTGGAACGTCATGACCGTACGGAGGTTGTACGCGGCGGCGTGCTCCAGGAGCGCGGTCTGCAACAGGGCCAGGCGCCGGCCCCGCTGCGCCTCCTCCGACTCCCCGAGAACGGGCGAGGGGTCACGGATCTCCAGGACGTCGATCTCGAATCCGGCAAGGATTTCGCGCTCGATGGCCTCGCTCAGACCGAGCTCCGCGAGCCACGCGCCGTAGGTTCCCTCCGGGTCGTTCGACATGGTCGCGATCTCCGCCTCCTGACCGTCCGCGCCCTTCTGCGGGCGGGCCGCGGCGAGGATGCGCGGGGTGGCGGTGAGGTAGAGCCGGAAGTCCGCCGGGATGCGGGCGTTGTCGTGGATCGCCGCCCACGGCCGCCCAAGATCACCGGCGGTTCCGTGGGCCTCATCGACGATCGCGAGGTCGAACCGGTCCATCTGCTGCCCGTAGAGGCGCTCTCCGCCCGCCAGAGCGGCCTCCAGCGGCCCACGCACCTTCCGCTGGTCCATGGGAGCGCCGATGTCCTCACGGTCCACGAGAGAGGCGTACGTGGCGAACGCGATGACCGGCCCGTGCCCGGCCCACAGGGCGAGCTGGATCGGGTTGGTGGTGGTGCGCACCCCCAGCTCGTTCAGCACCGCGTCGTTCTCCAGCGAGCACACCGCGATCATCGGGGCCCGGTGGCCCACCGCCCGCCACGCCTGGGCGGTCTGCGCGAGCAGGTCCAGGGTCGGCACGGTCACGAGGATCCGGCCGTCCGCGAAGCTCTCCAGAGCGCACGCGGCGGCCGTGATCGTCTTGCCCGAACCGGTCGCTGACACGATCGTGCCCCGGGCACCCTGCGGGGGCACAGATGACCTTGCAGGGAATCCCACCCACTTCCTAAACGCGGAGCGCTGGTCTACCTGGTGTTCCTTGAGCCGAATCGCTGACATTCCGTGCCTCCCCGAGCGGTGAATTCGTGTGGTGTTTCAGATGGCCGCGTGCGGAATGCAGGCCGCGCCCGAGTCGTTCCAGATCGACGCATCCGCCTTGTGCCACCCGCCCGGCTTTCCGTCCTTGAAGGGCGGCTTGTCGTCCGGGTTGTAGTGCCCGGCATCGAGCGTGCAGACGATGACGTCCCCTTCCGCGTTCCGGGTCCGCGCGGTGCACAGACCGCCGGCCTCGCCCAGCGCCTCCAGCACCTGGCGGCGCCTGGTGGTGTGCGGGTGAGTGGCCGGCAGGACGGCTTCCCGGATGTACCGCTCCAGCCGCACCAGGTCGACGCGCTCACGCTGCCTCACGTCCGCGATGTGTACGGCCAGTTCAGCGGCCCCGGCCGCCGCGCCGGGACCACTCCCGGTCAGCGATGCCCACCAGGGCCTCGCTCACGGCCGCCACGCCCTTGTCCCAGCCGTCCTCGAACTCAGGGCCACGAGGGCGCGGCGCCATGCCGTCCAGCTCCACCACCTGGCACTGCGCCCCGGCGACTGCCCCGGCCTCCAGCGCGGCCACCAGGTCGTCCGCCTCGCTCGCGGGCACGCCCTGAGTCTCCAGGAGCGCGAACAGCTTCAACCGGGCGTTCACAGCCGCCGTCTGGTACTGCGTCACCCGGCGCAGAGAATCGCTGCTCAGCGCGAGATCAGGTCCGGTAGATTCGGGGTGACCGGTCATCCGCAGTCGTTCCTCTCGGAATTACAGGAGGGTTTATAGGTAGCTGTTGGGTGTACCGCGTTTTCACCAACACTACATCCTGCATCAATCTGATGCAGGATGTAGACTGAACCCAACACATCCGAGTGGCCCGCCCCGCACCACCTGCGGTCGACCAGAAGGAATGCCCATGGAGCCCGCACCCCAAGAACTCCTGGCCGATCTCTACGGGCACGACCAGGACGCCCACTTCGACACCATGCAGCTCCGGGAAGGCATGGCACACCAAATGCCCCCGGTCCAGCTCGACGAGTTCATCGCCGCCGTCGAAGAGATAGGGGATCCGGCAGTCGACCTCGAAACAGCCACGTCACTCCTCAACAGCATTCGCCAGAGCCCCACCTCAACAGCCAGCCCGGCCCGCGCCAGCGGGCCCTAACGGTTCTGGAGGCGCAGCCGGAAGGACCGTCAGGCGGGGGAGCGCAGCGGATCCGCCGGCCCCCCGATGAAGCGAAGCGAAATCGGGGGGAGAACGAGGCGAACCCCGCAGCTCCAGGAGCGCAGCGGACGGAGCGTCACCCCCGGTGCGCAGCACCGGGGGTGGGTGGGACGCGCAGCGTCCCACCAGCGCACCCGCGGAGCGGGTGCGCAACCACCGCGCGCAGCGCGGTGGTTCGCTTGCACATCGCGCAGCGATGTGGTACCCGCTCCGCGGG
>NZ_JBITIE010000046.1:20463-23053 GCF_044458665.1 Streptomyces sp. NPDC050422 | reverse complement strand
CGCTGAACGCCTTCCAGATCGCCTTCGAAGGCCGGCTCACCCCGGCCACCAACTGAACCCACAGGAAAAGGATCAGCCGTTTACTGGACACACCCAACTGCTCAATTCTGGTGAGCGAATTGAGCAGGCCTTCATCGGAAATGACGTGGCGGAGCCAGTCGATGTCGGTGGGTCTCAACTGTTCAAGAGCCGGAGAGGGAAGGCTCTGGAGCAGTGGCGTGGCGTGTTCTGCAAGCCAGTCGCCCTGGCCGAGGTCCCTCGCCAGCCGCATCAGGGCTATCGCGGACTGTGGCGGCTGCTCGGCGGGGGACAGCTGGAGGAGCAGGCCAAGGCCTTCGTCTACGATCTCGCGGCTTGCCCACCACCAGTGATCGTCACGCCAGACCCGCTGACCATCGACTTTCAGGATGGCGCGAGAGGACGTGTGGTGGTCGGCCAATCTGTCCGGCTCTGGTTGCTACGGAGGTTCGTTGACAACAACGCCAACGCCCCGGAACAACACTCCTGCTCCCCGGCGGGTAGTGGGGCACCTCCACCTATCGTGGCGTCTCGCCTGCCCGCCAGGTATGGAACGGGTTCATAGGACTGAGCGAAGGCAGCAGTCTGCTCCGCCCTTGCTCTTCAGGGCAGCGCCTGGGAGTCAGCGAATGCCAGTGAGTCGCTTCTTCAGGCGGCAGGCCGTGCACCTGAGTCAGGCCTGCTGGGTCCAGGCAGCGACCAGGTCGAGCAGACCGGGGAAGCGTGCGTTGAGGTCTTCGACGCGTACGTGGCTTCGGCGCTCCAGGCCGTACTGGCGTTGGCGGGTGACCCCCGCCTCGCGCAGCGCTTTGAAGTGGTGCGTGAGAGAGGACTTGGGGCGGTCGAAGCCGAACCAGCTGCAGGTGTGATCGAAGTCTTCCGACTCCAGGAGGAGCTTGCGGACAATGGTCAGCCTCAAGGGGTCGCTGAGTGCCCCGAGAACGGTCTCGAGGCGCAGGTCCGCAGCCGCTGGTTCTGCGAGCGGTCTGGGCAGGCCGGGCGGCTCGGGGAGCACCTTGAAGGAAGGTGCGGCGGCCGTGGGCGCGGGCATAGGCAGCTCCTCATAACGCGGTTCCTATGTACGAGTTGAATCGTACTGCATGCTAAGTTCGACTCTACTCGTACTGGCAAGGGTCAGTAGGCAGCGATCGAGAGGAACCGTCATGCCCGAGATCCGGACTCCTTCCGCCCAGACCCAGGACGGGAGGCAGCGAACCGCCACCGTGCAAGGCAACGGCCGACCCCTGGCGCCCCTGTGGTGGGTGTGGCTGGCCGCCTGGCCGGTCACCGCGATTTTCGTGCTCTCGAACGCGGCGACACCGCTGTACGTGCTCTGGCAGCGCGACATCGGCTTCTCCAAGGGCACCCTGACTGTGGTGTTCGCCTTCTACATCGTCGGCCTCATCGGCTCCCTTCTCGTCTCCGGCGTGGTCTCCGACCGGGTGGGCCGCAAGCCTGTGCTGCTACCCGCGCTGGGGCTCGCTCTGGCTGCCTGCCTGATTTTCGCTACCGCCACCAGCGTGATCGCGCTGATCGTGGCACGGCTGTTCACCGGGATCGCGGTCGGTGCCGTCGTCTCTGCCGGAATGGCTGCGGTGAGCGACGTCGCCGGCCCCGAGCGCAAGCGGGTCGCCGCCCTGCTCGCCTCCTGCGCGATGGTCTTCGGTGCCGGGCTCGGACCGCTGATCGCCGGCGTGCTCTCCGAAACGGCACCCGGGCCGACCGTCACCGTCTTTGCTGTCGAAGCGGTACTCCTGGTCACCGCGGTACTCGCCGTGCTGCGCATGCCGGTGCACCGCCCCGACGTGCGCACCAAGGGCGCCTGGGTGCGGGTGCCCGGCGTGCCTCGCGGTAACGGCCGCCAACTCGCTTTGGGTATTGCGGTGTTCGCCCCCGGTATCACCGCCACGTCCTTCGTGCTCTCGCTGGGCCCCTCGCTGCTGTCCGGGCTCCTCGGCACCACCAGCCGGATCGTTGCTGGTGCCATGGCATTCGCGATGTTCCTTGCCGCCACCGGGGTGCAGTTCGCCGTACAGCGGCTGCGCCGCCGCACCATCCTCACGGCGGGCGCGGTCAGCACCGCGCTGAGCATGATCACGCTGATCGTGGCCGTGCAGACCTCGACAGGGGCGGCCCTTGTCATCTCGGCGCTGCTCGCCGGGGCAGGCCAGGGCATGGGCCAGCTCGGCGGCCTGTCGCTGCTCAACTCCACAGTCCCGCCGCAGCGCCTCGCCGAAGCCAATGCCGCGCTCAACGTGGGCGGTTACATCCCGGCCGGCATCCTGCCCGTCTCCGCCGGCTACCTCAGCGACGCGGTGGGCCTGACCAACGGCGCTACGGTCTTCGGTGCCGTCCTGCTGAGTCTCGCAGTCATCGGCGGGCTGGTGGTCCGTGCCACCCGGCTCCAGGTGACGGACCCGGCCTGACAAGCGGTGAGTGCCACCGCGTGGGGGGGGGGGGGGGGGGGGGGGGGGCGGGGGGGGGGGCGGCCCCCCCCCCCCCCCCCCCCCCCCCCCCACGACGCGGGCCTCGGGTCAGCGGCGGCCGGCGTGGTCGCGCTCGAAGGCGGCGA
>NZ_JBITIE010000046.1:0-20454 GCF_044458665.1 Streptomyces sp. NPDC050422 | reverse complement strand
ACAGGGGGTCTGCCCCCCCGGGGGGCCCCGGGCGGGGGGCCCCCCCGGGGGGCCCCACCGCTCCTGCGACCACGCGGTGAACGAATGGCCCTGCCTGCTCAGCGCAGACTGTTCCTAGTCGCCGAAGAGCCCTGCACTCAGAACCCCCCGTGCAGCGCACCGTGACGACGACACGCGCAACGTCTGCCATCCGCTGGGCACTTGACCGGCTTCACCATCATTCCATCGGTTCCAGGACACGGCATTCACCTGCTCACTGCGCGACTGTCGGCATCGTGAGCGGGGGCACAGGACCTTCAGGGGCGGCGTCGGCATCCTCCCCCGGTGTGCTCATGACGTGCGGGCGCAGGGGAAAGTCGGTTGTGGGGTGATCACTCCGCCGTCTAACGTCTGCCGTCATCGGCGTGTAGCTCAGCAGTAGAGCACCGGGCTCTGGACCCGGAGGGTGCAGGGGCGGAACCTGCCACGTCGGCTTATGAATGACAACGCTGAGCAGCAGCCTCTGATTGTGGCCCGGTCCTTTCCGGAGGGCCAGCTGGCCAAGGCCTTCGTGACCGCGTTGACCCATGCGGATGCCGGAACCCGGTCTCGTGCCGAGGTGCGTGGGCAGCGATGGCGGGAAGTTCTGGCAGCGATGGCCGCAGGCCGGCTGTCGGTCGGTTCGCGTACGCCCGTGGTCGGGCTCCCGCCGTGGGTCACTCCTGAGGTGATGCGAGGCGGCTTCGCCACGGGGACCGCGAGCGCGGGTGGCCCGCTCCAGACCCACGAGACCGAGGCCGCCCGGGGTTTCGGGGTGCCCGCTGAGCGGCGTGCGCTCTTCGCCTACTGCCTCACCGAGCCCGGACTCGCGTGGTTGTGGGACCGGTTGGACAGCAGCAGCTACGAGATCGGTGTGCCCGAGGAGGCCGCGCTGCTCACCATGGCCTGGCTGGTGCGCCACGGTCAGACCAGCGCGGCGCTCGACCTCGTGGCGGAGCTGGAACCGTTCGCCGACCGGCTGCGGTTCCTGCCCCGCCCGGCCGACGGACCCGCACCGGACACCGCCGAGGCCGTCCACCGGCACACCGTCTCCGATGCTGTCGACACCCTGATACGGAGGCGGCCCAACGCGGCCGTCGAAACCCAACGCGAGGCGCTCGCCGTGTGGCAGCCGTTCGGGGACGAGTTGCTCGTCCACTGGCTGCGGACGGCGCGGGGCGGCCAAGTTCTTGAGCTTGCCCCGGACGCCGGCTGGCTGGCGCACGGGGAGGTTCTGCTCGGCCGCTACCGGCTGCTCGCCGCGGAACACACCCTGTGCACCAAGCATCGCGACACCAAGGAGAACCTGGGCATTCTGCGCGGGGCGCTGGAGGAGGTCGTCGCCGGGCGGCCGCTCGAGGCGCGCCGGCTCGGTCTGCTGCGGCACGCGGTGCAGTCCATGGTGCGGCGACGCGGTCTGCCCGGCTCGGCCGCGCACATGGCCTTGCGCCGGTGCCAGGCCGAGCAGGCGGCGCTTCCTTCCCATCACGCCCTGGCCCAGCTCATGCTGCGTCGGCTCGCCGTGCTCCCGCTGGAGACGGGCATCACCCGTGTCGCCCCGCTCCTGGTCCCGGTGAGCAAGGAGGAAAGCCAGGAAACCGGCCTACCCGCGGGAGCCGTCGTACCGGCCGCGATCAGCGGGGTGGTCGAGTCCGCGCTGTCGGCCCCGCTCGGCACGCTGGTGGAGAAGGGCGTCGTCCCGTCTGCCGAGGTCATGGCCGAGCTGGTGCCGCAGTTGGTCGCCGCCACCACCTCACACGTGTATGGCGACAAGACGCTGCGAAGTGTGATGGCCGCGAACTACCGGGCGTTTCGCAACCGCCGCTCATTGCTCCTGCTCAATCTGGAGCGGCAGGTGCGTGTCGAGGAACTGCCCTGGGTACGGGCTGTGTCGGGGCCGCGCTCTGCACTACCGGGCGCGTCGGACGGCGAAGGTGCGCTCTCCGTGCTTCGGCAGCTCGGCGAGCTGGCCGTACAGGCCTTCCCGGGTACCATCCTGCCCAACCCGCTGGTCCGCGAATTCGGTGTGCTTGACCGACAGTGCGACCTTGGGGCCCCGTTCGTGGAGGAACTGGCTGCCGATATCTTCATGGGCACGTTCAGCCCGAAGTTCCTCAAGGCCGCTCGGGTCGCGGGCGGACTGCTCGGCGGCACGCTGTACGAGCGTTACTACGGCATCGACTACGCAGCGATCCGCAATCTGGCGATCATCGAGACCGGCGAGGCCCTGACCCGTTCGTACGGCCCCCGCACCTCCCCCGGTTTCGCGCAGCTGTGCGCTCATCGAGCCGGGCCGGCGCCGCGGTCCTGGTCGGTGGCCGCGAACGGTGCGGTGATCGAGCAGGCACAGATCCTCACCACGCACAATCTGGCCACGCTGGTGAGCCGGGTGGGTATCGCCCCCCGGCCGGGGTGGGCCGACCTGGCACGCCGCTGCTTCGTGACCGCGTGCCGGCAGACCTCCCGTGTGCACTACAGCCCACGGCCGCTGGGCACGATCAAGGACGCTGCGTACGCGTGGCGCCAGATGATGTTCCACCTGTCCCTGTGCCCGCCACAGCAGCAGCGGCGGGTCATCGCAGGCCTGAATGACGAGGCTGCACGCCATCCCACCCATGTCGCAACCCGGCTTGCCCCCGCCCTGACAGGCCTGGCGCTGGTCATCGAGGGCGGCATCTTCGACAGCGACGGAACAGCGGACGACGGACGTGCCCGGCGCTTTACTGGATGGAGCACCAACGGACACTGGATGCAGTGAAGGCAAACACCGAGCATGACCGCCTCACACGCGCTGTAGCCCGCTGGCCGTTCGGGTTCCGATCCACCGACTGCGCACCGCCCTGTCCCGAAGGGATGGCAGTGCCGGAGTTGACGGGCTGTTCACTGTCCTGGCCGAGCCCTTCGTCCCGGTCGGCAGCACCCAGGGCCTGGGACGTTCTCCAGTCCCAGGCCCTGGGACAGACGAACCACGTCGTCGTTTTCCCCACACACCCCGTCAGTCACCGCTGGCCCCCTACTGGCCGGGCAACGCACGTCGCACCCTCACCAGCACCCCGCAACTACACGAGGCACTGCAGGCGGCACAGGCCCGCGCAGTGGGGCGGGCGGGCAAGGTGACCCGTCGGACGTCTTCGCCGGTTCGAGTGCGCGCAGGCAGGTGTTGAACACGAGCGCCTTGGCCGGCCCAGCACGCGGCTTCGGTGCCGTCGCAGCCGAAGCGGCTGGTCGTGAACCCACCGTAGCCCTGGGGTCCGATCAGGAGCTGGCCAGGTCCCGCTATCGCCCTTCGGCCCGTGGGAGCGGGAGAGGTGGCCGACACGGTCTCGCCGGTGCCCAGGTGAAGGAAGTACGTCCCCCGATGCCGCCCCGTGTGTCCGTGAAACTGACCACGATCCGGTCGGCCGATACGAGCAGCGGCTCCCAGTGGCCGACTCCGTTCTTCTCCGGGATCCAAGGTCTACGCCCCCGGATCTCCCATCCGGTGCGGTCTCCCATCTCCACCACACCCGGGAACGACACCGCACCGAGCACGATCGGTGGGGACCAGAGGCACTTGCCCTCTCGCGCGTACTGGGCTACACGAGGCTCCGCCACAGGCGTGGGCCGCCTTCGTTCCCCACGGACCAGGCGGGAAGCACTGACCCAGGAAATGACGAATCCATCGTCGATGAGGACGAACACCGCCAATCTTCTCATCGGTCGGCACTCCGGACGGGCGGTGGGCCCAGTGGACCCGTCCGACAGAACACCTTCCAGAAGCCGGCCGTCGCCATCCGGGTAGGCGACCCCCAGCGTGCCCTCCGTGGACAAACGGGATTGCCGCCAGCCCCTCCCGTATAGACGGCACACGGTTCCGGGTCCGTACCGGTGTTCCATGGTGGGACATCCCCGGCGAGTACGGAATGTGGAGCGGGGTCCACGACCTCTTCCGCCGATGACAGCGCAACGGCACGGCAGCGGCGCCTCACCCGGCTCCAGCCCCTCAGTCCAGAGCCTCTGTCGCGAACCGCCGAACGCCCCCAGTGGGCGTGCCGACGGCTCTCCTCAGCGTGTGCTGTGGGCCAGCGCAACGGAGAGGCGAAGCACACCTGGGCGTGATGGTTGAGGGCTCATGCAGCACCGTTGCCCTCATTGCGGTTGGGCGCGTTTGAGCGAGAGGAGGATGTGGCGACGCTGGCGGTCCATGTCAAGAATGGCTACGCGGACCTGGTCGCCGGCCGCGAGGACCTCCTGCGGGTATTCGACGTCGTGTTCGGCCAACTCGCTCACGTGGACAAGGCCCTCGATGCCCTCCTCCACCTGGACGAACGCACCGAACGGCACCAGCTTGTTCACCGTCCCCGAGACCGTGTCCCCGCACTCGCGGGTATCGGCATACTGCTGCCAGGGATCAGGCTGAAGCGCCTTCATGGACAGGCTGACCTGCTCCCTCGCGAAGTCGACGCCGATGATCGCGGCACGGACTTCCCGACCGACCGGGGCAATGTCGTCCACCGAGTCGAAACTGGTCCAGGACATCTCGGGAACGCGGAGGAAGCCGAGGAAACGGCCCAGATCGTCATCGAGGTGCACGTACACCCCGACGTCATGGAGACCCGTCGCGACAACACCGGTGACGGCCTCGCCCACGCGCAGCGAGCCAAGGAATGTCCGCCGCTCCTCGGCCCGGCTGCGATTAGTGCGCCAGCGTGCCCGAAGGACCCCGTCCCCGTCGGGCAGCACTGCCGCGAGAAGAGGGTGGCGATCAGCTCGTTCCAGTGGAACCAACGCAACGCGGTGGCCCGGGCCCGCAGTGATCTGAGGATTCGGCACGCCTGCACGTCCCATGTCCGGTTCGGCGACACGCTCCCCGTGGAATCCCCCGCCCGGTTACTGCTGCACGAGCAGGTGAAGGCGTTCCCTGAAGCTTCCCCTTGATCACGGACACCTGGAGACTGGGACCTGAGGTTCCAGAGGAAGTAGAGCCAGGTGGGAAGCAACTACTCGAACCGGTACTCCGATGAATACAAGCGCGATGCGATCGAGCTCGTGCGGTCGTCCGGGCGGACGGTGACCGACGTCGCCCGCGAACTCGGGATCAGCTCGGAGAGTCTGCGTGGATGGGTGAAGAAGGCCCGGGCCGCCGAGGCCGCACCAGTGGCCGAGCGGGACGCGGACGGCCGGGACGAGGAGTTGAAGCGGCTCCGGAAGCTCACCGCGAAACAGGCGAAAACGATTGAGATCCTAAAAAAAGCGACAGCCTTCTTCGTGAAGGAGAGCGATCGGCGAGCGCGTTATGCCGGTTCATCCACGCGGAGAAGGCGCACTACACCATCGTTCTGCTGTGCCGTGTGATGAAGACCGCCCGCTCCACGTACTACGCCTGGGTCGCCGGGGCCGAAGCCCGCGAGGTCAGACGCCGGGCAGATGAGGAGTTGGCCCACGAGATCACCGTGGTCCACATCGCTTCGCGGGGCACTTATGGCGTGCCCCGCGTCACGGCCGAACTGCGGCGCCAGGGCCGACCGGTCAACCGCAAACGCGTCGAACGGGTCATGCGCGAGCACGGGATCGCCGGCCACACCCGGCGCACCGGGCGCCACAGTCTGACCAAACAGGACACGAAGGCCGCGCCGGCCCCCGACCTGGTCGGCCACGATTTTCATGCCGACCGCCCCGGCACAAAAATCGTCGGAGATATCACCTACATCCCTACCGCCGAGGGCTGGCTCTACCTCGCCGCGTGGCTCGACCTCGCCACCCGCGAGATCATCGGCTACTCGATGGCCGACCACCACCGGGCCGAACTCATCGTCGATGCCCTCGACATGGCCGCGAACCTCGGCCGCTTGCAGCCCACTGCGTGATCCACTCGGATCGCGGATCGGAATACACGTCGACTCAACTGCGGGCAAACATAAAAGAGTTGAACGGTCGGCAGAGCATAGGCCGGACCGGGATCTGTTACGACAATGCAGCGGCCGAGAGCTTCTGGGCCGTCCTCAAGGAGGAGATCGGCACCCGCTTCTGGCCCGACCGGGCCACCGCCCGAGCCGAGATCCTCACGTTCATCGAGACCTTTTACAACCGCCGCAGACTACGCAAACACATCAACTGGGGCTACCTCACGCCCCACGAGACACGCCTGCGCTACCAACAAGACCAGACCCTCGCGGCGTAACACGGACGTGTCCAAGATCACGGGGAAGCTTCAACGCCCGGCGGGACACCATCTGGGACGAGGAGAACCGCGCCTGAGCGGTAGCCCCTGGACAGGTGCTCGACTGCGCCGAGGAAGTCGCGGAAGGCCCGGTCGGTGCGGGTGGTGTCGCCGGTGGCGTCGAGGTCCATGAGGAGACCACGGATGACAGCGAGAACGAGCGTCGCGAGATCCGGCCGACCGATGCTGCGCAGGCCGTCCTCGAGCGGCCCGAGCCAGTCGGTCGTCGCGGTGCGCCGGAAGTTGGGCCACAACTGCTGCTCCGCACTCTCGCGCAGCTGACCGAACATCCGCAGGTACGGCTGCCCGTCCGGGCCGGTGATGGAGGTCCAGGCGCGGTTCAGGGTGGCCGTGTACGGCTCGTCGGGTCGCACCCGCAGGAGGTCGCCGAATGTGTCGAGCTGACGTTGCCGCGCGTGCCCGAGGACGGCCCGCAGCAGCGCGTCGCGGGTGCCGAAGTGATAAATCAGCATGCGGGCTGAGGTGCCGGTGGCGGTGGCCAGCGGCTCGAGCCGGTCGGGGAGGCCGTGCGCGAGGGCGTGATCAGCGCAGGCATCGAGCAGCCTCTCCTTGATATGCGGTTGCGGTCGTCTACCCACCGCCCTACTTTTTCACGTAACGGCTACTACGTCTATCGTCGGCAGGGGGCAGGCAGTCAAGGCAGACGTGAAGGTAGCGATGAGGGTCGTGTTCGTGCATGGGGCGTGCGTGCGGGACGGCTCGTGGTGGTGGCACCGCACCGCCGAGCTGCTGCAGGAGCGAGGGGTGCCGAGCGTGGCCCCGGCGCTGCCGAGCTGCAGCGAGGCGGGCCTGCCCGGCGGCGTCGGCGGTCCGGGGCTGCCCGAGGATGTTGCCGCGGTGCGGCAGGTGCTGCAGGACAGCGACGAGCCGACCATCGTGGTCGCCCACAGCTACGGCGGCATCATCACCGCTGAAGCCGCCGCGGGAATCGGGTCAGTACGCCACCTGCTGCTGGTCTCCAGCTACCTGCCCGAGGTCGGGCAGAGCCTGTCGGAGTTCGGGGACGGCAGCCCCGCCCCGTTTCTCGACGTCGACCCCGACGCCGGCACATTCGGGGTCCGCCCCGAGCTGCTCGTGGATACATTCCTGCAGGACTGCGACCCCGAGGTCCAGGCGCAGGCGGCGGCCCACCTCGCCCGGCAGAGCGTGCAGGTGACCGGGCAGCCGGTCGGGGCGGCCGCATGGCAGCAGTTGCCCTCTACGTACCTCATCTGCGCCCAAGACCGGGGCACCCCGCCGCGGCTGCAGCGCGAGTTCGCCCGCCGGGCCGGCAGCGTCGTCGAACTCGACGCCGGCCACCACCCGTTCCTGTCCCAGCCCGCCCCGGTCCGGGACCTGCTGCTGAGCCTGTGACGGCAGCCGCGGACGAGCCAGGCCGGCGCGATCCGAAGGCCAGGAGACCGTCGTGAGCGCCGAGGAAGAACTGCTGTCGAGGGCCTACCTGGCCTACAACGGGCAGGACGTCGACGGCCTGCTACTCAACCGTATCCGCCCGATTTTCGGCGAGCACTACGGAGACCCCGAGAGGGCCGACAACTTGACTGGTGCAGAGAAGGCCGGATAGGGCTCAATGCGATCGAATGGCACTGGGGCACAGGACGACTTGGGCCCGGGCCTTGGCCCAAGGCCCCCCGTTTGCCCCGGATATGCTGTGGACCACCCGGTACATCGACGCCGCCGTCGCCCAGCTCCGTGTCGAGGGCCACGAGATCCCGGACGGGGACATCGCCCGGCCCTCCCCGCTCGATACGCGTGCGCTCCTGAGCTCGCGCGTTGGCGTCAGGAACGAAGGCGGCGCAGGCCGGTGCTGATTTCGCTGACCAGGATCTCGGGCTGTTCCAAGGCCGCGAAGTGCCCGCCCTTGTCGGCCTCGCCGTAGTGGATCAAATTGCTGTAGGTGTCTTCGATCCAGCTTCGCGGCAGGAGCGGGATGTCCTTCGGGAAGACGGTCACCGCGACCGGAAGCGCCAACTTCGGGCCGGCGAGCGTGCCCGAACTGTTCTCCCAGTAGATGCGGCCGGACGACGCCGCGCTGTTGGTGAACCAGTAGAGGGATATCGCGTCGAGCATGTCGTCCATGCTGAGGGTGTCCTCGGCGAGCCCTTGGTTGTCGGTCTTGGACTGGAACTTCTCGTAGATCCAAGCTGCCTGGCCGGCCGGAGAGTCCGCCAGGGCGAATCCGACGGTCTCCGGCTTCGTGCGCTGGAGGTGGTTCGACCCGCCGAGACCGTCGGTGTACAGGGTGAGGGTCTCCACCGCGTGGCGCTGTTCGGGCGACAGGGTGTCGGGTATCTGCGCGGGAAAGGCGTACTGGGTGTTCAGATGGATTCCGAGCAGCCCCTCGGGCTGCATGGCCCCGAGGGCGGTGGTGACGACAGCACCCCAGTCGCCGCCCTGCGCGGCCCATCTCGTGTAGCCGAGTCGCTTCATCAGCTCCACCCACGCGCTTGCGATGCGCGCCACGTTCCACCCGGTCTCCTTGGGCTTCTGGGAGAACCCGAACCCGGGGAGCGACGGGACGACGACGTCGAATGAATCGGCGGCGTCTCCTCCGAACGAGACCGGATCGGTGAGCGGGCCGACCAGCTTCAGGAACTCGACGATCGAGCCCGGCCATCCGTGCGTGAGGATCAGCGGCATGGCGTCGGGATTCTTGGACCTGACGTGGATGAAGTGGATGTCCAGCCCGTCGATCTCGGTCAGGAACTGGGGGAGGCGATTGAGGTCGGACTCGAAGCGCCGCCAGTCGTAGCCGCACTCCCAGTACTCGACCAGAGACCTGACGTTGTCCACGCGGGCCCCTTGCGACCAGTCGCCCACCGTCTCCGGGTCCGGCCATCGGGTTCTGGCCAGTCGCTGCTTCAGGTCGTCGATCTCCGCATCCGGGATCGAGATGGTGAACGGGCGGACGAGGGCCGAGGTTGTCGGTGCGGTCATGGCCTTCTTCCCTTCGGTGTCGAAGTACGGCGCAACCCTCCGTTGCACACTGCTGTGCAGCCTACTTCGCTGCACAGCGGCGTGCAATAATGGCTTTGTGCCTACCGAGTCCTCCCGTGCGCGCTCGATGAACGAGACACGCGATCGCATCCTCAACGTCGCCCTCGATGTGCTGGGAGAGAACCCCGACGCGGGAATGGGCGACATCGCCTCCGCTGCCGGCGTCGTCCGTCGCACGGTCTATGGCCATTTCCCCTCGCGCCTCGACCTGGTTCGGACACTCACGAAACGGGCCGTCACCGAGATGACAGCCGTGCTCACCGAAGTCAACGCCTCCGACGCAGAAGCGGACGCGACGTGGGTCGAATTCATCGCCCGCGTCTGGCCGGTGGCACACCGGTACCGAGTGCTGTTGGCGCTGCGCCGTGGCGAGTACGGCGAGGCGATCCACGGCCTGCTCGGGCCAGTCGATGAGCTCCTCGCCGACCTTGTGAAACGGGGCCAGGACAGCGACGTGTTCGCACAGCACCTGCCGGCAGGCATTCTGAGCCAGGTTGCCTACGGCGTCGTGTTCGCCATCGCGGACAGCGACCTGTCGAACGAGACCCTCGGCGATCGAGCAGCGACGATCACGAGCCTGCTGATGCTGGGAGTTCCCGGGACGCGCGCAATCGCTCTCGTGGGCGACAAGCCCTGACCCGCAGCATGCGAGCGGAGCCGCGGATCACCCTGCTCCGGACACAACATCGTCACCGCACCCCGCCAAGAATCCGGTGAGAACAGTGCGATCGCGACGATGTCAACGGGCCGCACCCGCATGCTCACCCCGGGCCCCATGGATCCTTAGGCTCCCCCGAGGACCTCGCACCGCTGTCGTCGATTCGCCCGTGTCCTTCGACAGCGAAGTCAGTCGCGCGCAGCGCGCTGGCCTGCGTCGACTGGATTGGATGTCAACACGGCGGTCGATGGCCTGGATCATCGTGTCGGAGCGAATGCTGGATGCGGATGGTGCACGACATCTGCCGTGCGCTGACTCTGGGCGCCGCCCATACACCACGTCAGCCGCTGCGCCTTCGAGCGCGCAAGTCGGCCCAGTGGCGCAGGCGTTCGGTGATCTGGGCTTCGTAGCCGTTGCGGGTGGGCTGGTAGTACGTCTCGTGGTCCATGTCGTCGGGGAAGTAGTCGGCGCCGGAGAAGCCGTCGGTGGTGTCGGGGTCGTACTGGTAGTCCTTGCCGTGGCCGAGGTCCTTCATCAGCCGGGTCGGGGCGTTGAGGATGTGGGCCGGTGGCATGAGTGAGCCGGTGCGGCGGGCAGCACGGTGTGCGGCGTCGAGGCCGCGGTAGACGGCGATGGACTTGGGTGCGGTAGCGAGGTAGACGACGGCCTGGGCGATCGCCAACTCGCCCTCGGGGGAACCGAGTCGCTCGTACACGTCCCAGGCGGCGAGGGCCTGCTGGACGGCGTGCGGGTCGGCGATGCCGATGTCTTCGACTCCGAAGCGGACCAGGCGGCGGGCCACGAACAGGGGGTCCTCGCCGCCGTCGAGCATGCGGGCGAGCCAGTACAGGGACGCGTCCGGGTCGGAGCCGCGCATCGACTTGTGGAGCGCGGAGATCAGGTTGTAGTGGCCTTCCTGCGCCTTGTCGTACAGCGGGGCGCGCTGCTGGATGTGGTGGGCGAGCGCGGCGGTGTCCAGGAGGGCGCCGGGGTCCGGGAGGGCCTGGAGCTGTTCGGCGATGTTGAGGAGGTAGCGGCCGTCGCCGTCGGCCATGGCGATCGGGGCGCGGCGGGCGTCGTCGTCCAGGGGCGCTGGTTTCCTCCCCTTTCCTCTTCGTCGAGGCCTGGCGAGCGACCCTCCGGTCGGGTGCCGTCGCAGGTGGTGTCCGACTCTGACCTACGAGAACTGACTGCGTGTCATGGTGGGAACATACGGCGCAACTTCCACACAGGAGGTAAAGGCTCATGAGGGACACGGGGGCGCAGTGGCAGGCCGCACAACTGGATGGGTTAGTGCGGGAGATGAGGCGTCAGGCCTGGAGCGGTGCGGAGCCGGACGTACGAAGGGTCCTCGGCCGGGTGTGTCGGCAGACCGGTGTGGACATCGCATTGGTGGATGCCTCGGGTGTGGTGGAGTCGTCCACTGCAGGCTTTCCGCGGGACATGGTTATGGGCCCGCTGGCTGTGCTGCTGGGGCAGTTGTCCGGTGGCGGGACGGCCGCGGCGGCCACCTGGGTAGAAGATGTGTACGTGCACTGCGAGGCCCTCGGCGCGCCGGGTCCGCGCCCGGTGCTCGTGGCGGCAGGCCGTTCGGTGCCGAATCCGGAGGTGGTGGCCCTGATCTCGCACACTGGCAGCCTCCTGACACTCCTGCGCCGTGCCTGGGACGCCGACTGGACGTTGCGCGGCTACCAGCACAAGGCGCGGCAGTTGCGCTTCGCCGTATTCTCCGCGCTGATGGCGGGCGAGCCGATGCTGGCCCGCCGCATGACAACCGGCGCTGTTCCCCCGCTGCTGGACGCCGACCGGATCCGGGTCCACCTGCTGCGCTGTCCCCCGGCCGACCGCGAGCCCATCGCGCGGGCCTACCAGGACCCGGACGGCTACCACGGCCAGGACCTCATCGTGCAGTGCCCCGCGTTCCAGGAACACCTGATCTGCCTTGTTGCCGACAACGAAGACAACGACGGCTCCGGTCACCGGGCACGGGGCAGGAGCGCGGCCTTGCGTCGCCTGGTACGCGACAACCCCCGCTACGCCCTGGGCATCAGCGGCCCCCACCCGCTTAGGGCCACGGCCGAGGCGTACAGCCAGTCCACGCACGCCCTGGCCGTCGCCCGCAGCGCTCCCGGCCGCATCGCCCCGTACGACGGCCAGAGTCCGCTGGCGGGCCTCCTGCCTCGCCGACCGGCCCTCGCCTGGTCCCAGACATTTCTCGATCCGCTGAACGCCCTCCCAAAGACGACCACGGACATCACCCACCTGTCGATGGCCATGCCTAGGTCCGCTGTGGCCCGCCTCATCAACCTCAGCCGCAACACGATCACCGCCCACCTCCGACGTGCCGGGCAGGCCCTCGGCCTCGACCTTGACGACGTCCGTTCCCGCGCCGCACTCAACTTGGCCCTCGCCCTCACCAGTACAGGCGCCGATCCTGAACCCGAGACGCAGCACGCGTTCCCCACCCTGGACGACCTGTTGTGTACCGCCCCGGCGAGCGCCTGGGCCCGGACTCTTCTCCACCCTCTGTCGGCTCGCCACCGCCGTACCCTGCAGGCGTGGATCGACGCGAACGCCGACGCCCAAGAAGCCGCCCGCCGGATCGGGATCAGCCGCAACACCGTCCGAACCCACCTGCGCACCGCCGAAGCCCTGCTCGGCCGTGACCTGCTGACCAGCGGCACCGGTGTTCACGACCTCGTTCACGCCCTCCGAATCACCGCCGGCCTGGCCCCTTGAGCACCGTGCACGGTCCCCAACATGGACTTGAGCACCATGCACATTGGCCAGGAACCCGGCATCTCCTACCGTCTTAGCAACGGCCCATTCAGTGCACGGGAGAACGATCACACCCGTGCGGGCGTGTTGGAGCTGCTGACCGGCCTTGCCGACCGACGGCCGCTCGCACCATCCGGCAAACACACATCACAGAGGACGCGTGGTTGGGCTGATCACCAACTGCTCTCGAAACCTGTGCACAAGTGCTGTCACGAGACGACATCGACGAATCCATTCAGGGGGATCTCTATGATCAAGCACCGTACGGCCGCCCTCGGTTGCAGCGCGCTGCTCCTCGCGGGCAGCGCGCTGGCTGCCACCGGAAGCACCGCCAGCGCCGGAACACCCCAGGCCGAAGCCGCCCACTCCCACCTGACCACCAAGTCGCCGGCCCAGGAGGCCAAGGCGTTTTGCCAGCCTGCGAACGGCTGGGCGGTCTTCCTGAACAGCGGGGAGCGCACCTACAAGGGCCGCTTCACCTCCATCGACACCGACGCCTGGACAGACACACAGGCTCGCGCCTACGCGGAAGACATCTCCAAGGGCGACCGCGTAGTCGTCCAACGCAGCAACAAGCCGAAGAAGATGACCGGTGACCCGCAGCACCCCAAGACCCCATACGTCGTGGCTAAACTGGGTGGCTACGGAAGCTGCGGCCACACCGCGAGCTGGACCGACGCGAACATCTATGACGCCATGGTGACGTCGTCGGTACGCCTGCAGACCAGCAGCGGCAAGTCCTCCTACGCCGTACGCGCCTGCATCTTCCCCAAAAGCGGAGGCAAGGGCTGCACGAAGTGGTTCGTCGACCACCTCTAGCACGCCGCTACTTGGCACCGTGGGTGAGAGATAGGAGTCCGGGGCCGGAATGCCCGCGGGCTTGCGCTAGCTGAAGTTGTTTCAGCGGGAACCTCCTCGTCATCGACCGAGCCAGCCAGCGGTGGGCGGAGCACGGTGGGTTCTGCCCAGGTTGGTCGGCGAGGTTTGGTACGTAGAATGGGTCTGCCATCCTTCCTGGCATCGGCTCCATCCTGATCTCGCCCCCGGCAACATCGCGTGAACTCGTCGGACGGTGCCCTGTGGACACGCCCTTCGAGTCGCGAGAATCGGCTGGCGGATCGGTGCCCGCTCCCAGAGCGGCACCGATCCGTCCCGGCCGTAAGTTCGGCCCGATCCTCAGCGGCGTGAACAGCTCGCACCGGTCCTGGCTGGAGCCGGCCGAGGTTCGCTGGCGGGCCGAGCTCAAGGTCCGCGAACGGGAGGTCAAGGAGCAGCTACGCCTCGAGGCCGAGCAGCGTGAGGCCGAGCGGGAAGCGCGCCGTCCGGGGTGCGCCGACTGCGGGGAAGGGCGGCTTGTCGTCCACGTCGTAGTGCCCGGCATCGAGCGTGCAGACGATGACGTCCGCGGTCCGGGCCGTGCACAGACCGCCGGCCTCGCCCAGCGCCTCCAGCATCCGCCGCCGCGCCGTGTTGTGCGGGCGTGTGAGCGGAGCATCCCCTACAAAAGGAGAGGCGTTGCCGGCCGGAGTGCGGATACGCTATGTACGGCCACGCGTCGTCTAGCGGCCCAGGACACCGCACTCGGGTTCGCCCCGATGCGGAAACCCCGGTTCGAATCCGGGTGCTGGCCAACCCTGCCCGGCTCACGACCGTCACGCCCTCGTCCCAGCCGTCCGCGAACCGCGGGCCCTGAGGCCAGCGCTAGCCCGTTCAGTTCGACCACCTCGCTCTGTGCCCCCGGCGACCGCCCGGGACTCCAGCGAGGCCACCAGGTCGTCCGCCGCGCTCCTGGAGGCGCGGGTACTCCCTGCGCCTCCAGGAGCGCGAACACCTTCAACCGACCGTTCATGCCCGCCGTCCGGTGCTGCGTCACCCGAATCGCTGCTCAGCCTGACAATCTGCAGGTTTGTCGGTGGTGGTTCGGCATCGTGATGTCAGTGCGGTAGTTATCGGGTTTCTGCTGTTCAGCGTGCTGTGGTCAGGGATATGAGTGGTGACACGGATGCCGATCCGGCGCTGGCGTTCTTGGTGATGATGCGGGTCAGTTGGTTGCTGGTCGGTACAGCATGGAGTGTGTTGTTGCTGGTCAGGCTGTGGTGCCAGTGGTGGGGTGCTGGCAGTTGGGGTGGGTGTGGCTGGTGTCGCTTTCGGCGGTGTGGGCTTTGGTTGTAGCGGATTCCTGTTGCGGTGAGGCGGAGTTGTTCGCTGTCCTGAACTGTGATGAGAGGGAATGCCGGGCTGTCCGGGGCACGGTCGTTGGGCTGTCCGTGAATGCCGGCGGCGTGTCCAGGTGGGGAGCGGATGGAGCCGGCATCGGCGGTGGGCTGCGTGGTCGTGGACTTTGACCGCGGTCGCGGTTTCGTTGATGTCGATGCCGCGGATGCGCGCGAGCTGGCCGATGTTCGCTCCGGTAACGGCCTGGATGATTAGGGCTGTCGCGTGCAGGGGGTGTGCCACCGTGTCCAGTCGGGCGGCGAGGACGTTTGCTGGTGTGTGGTCACGCCCTCGCGTGGACGGTGCGCCGCTCGCTGTCGAGGCGCGCGTTGCTGGGCCGACGTCGTGGCAGTCAGGTAGTGGTCGCCCTCGACGGCCAGAGTGTGGTTTGGATCGATGGTCGCCCGCCCGCTGCCGGTCCAGGTATGGCACCGACGGTGACGGCGTCTCGCGGAGTGCCCCGGCGGCCTGCCAGGTACGCGGCCATGATCGTCTTGCCGTGGCCGGGAAGCGCTGCGTGCGAGGCGCAGAGCACCAACGAGAGCAGCAGCGCCAGGAGCCCTGCGGGGACCGTGATTTCGCGTTGTCCCACCAGTGCATCGAACGCGGTGGATGCCCTGTCGAGCGCCATGGTGAGCGGGCCCGCTCCGGGCAGCACCGTACGCGTGGCAGTGGCGGCGCCGCCGTTCCCCGGCACCCGGCCCCCGTGTCCAGCCGGATCCCGTCGTACACCGCCGGTCCGTGCAGGACGGCCGCTGCAGTGGACCCCACCGGACAGGTTCACCCCTGCCCGCCTCCGCGCGGCTTCAGGCACCTCCGGCCGAATTCCTTTCGCCCCCGCCCAGGACCGCCACCCGCGCAGAACGTCAGGAGTCGGATGGGGACGGAGCAGCGGAGGCCGGGCTGTAGAAGACCGAGCGTCCTTGCTTGGATCGCTCCAGCAGACCCTGCGCGACTCCCTGTTCCAGAGCGTTGCGCACTACTGTCACCTGAACCGTGCGCTCAGGGTGTGCTTCGGTCAGCGACGCCGCGACCTCGGCTGCAGACCTGGGCTCGCCCTGTCCGCCCAGGTGGGCGGTGGTCAGCTCCAGCCAAGTCGCCTCGCCCGACTTCTTGGTTGAGGCGGACTTCTTGGGAGCTTTGCGCTCGCTGGCGGCACCCGGCTTCCCTGCTGCTGCCTTGGCGTTGGAGCGGCGGGCTGCGGGAACCGCAGCCGTCTTACGGCTCTTGCCCTGCTTCGCCGTCTGCTTGGGCGCGCCGCCGAGCACGTCCTGCATCTTCGTCAGGACCTGCTCACTCTCCTCCAGACGGACGAGCTCGTCCTGCAACCGATCCAGTTCGAAGCGCACACGCTCCTGCTCACCCCGGTTCGCAGACAGATCGTCAGCAACCCGCTGCGCATAGTCTGCCGTGACACTCGGAACTGCAAGGCTTGCGGACATGTCGTCCTCGACTCTCGAAGTGGGGGGGGTTGAGCGGGTAGCAGAGATAGTACCTACACGCGCCGAACCACCCCTTCCGTTGCCCCCCTACGAAATAGCACACCCGTCCGACATGCTCAGCTCCCGATCGCCTCCAGGTTCGAGGGCGCCCACGCGGTGGAAGGACCTGCAATAAAGTCCACCTGGCCTGTGAGGGAAACCGGCAACCCCTCGCGTTCCTGCTCACGCCAGCTCAGTGGGGCGACGCCCCAGAGTTCATCCCGGTCTTGGAACGTATCCGGATCCCCCGCCAGGAGGGCGGCCGTCCATGCACTCGGGCCTGGCGCGACAAAGCGTTCTCATCTTGTCGAAGCCGCCGCTGCCTGCGAAGGCGACAGATCCAGCACACTATCTCCGCGTCGAAGGACCAATCGGCCAACCGCCGGCGCCGAGGCAGCCAAGGCGGCCGACCAGCTTCGCCAAGACCGTCTACAAGCCCCGCAACAAAGCCGAGCGAGCGCTGAACGCCCACAACCGTCTGGGGCGAGGACTGGCGCTGGCTCACCGACGACCTGACCGCCCGGATCGGGAACGCCCCAGAGACCATCATCGTCCTCGTCGCCGATGCACGCACTGAAGTCGTTCGCGCCGCCTGGCCGGTGCTCAAGGACGGCATCGACTTCGGTGGCCTCCGGGGTGGCTCAACTCTCGAGGAATGGCGCGGACAGGGCATCTACCGGGCCATGATCGCCCACCGAGCCCGACTCGCTGCCGCCTGCGACGTCCCCTACGTCTACGTCGACGACTCAGCCGACAGCGCCCCGATCCTCGCCCGCCTCGGGCTGCACCCGGTCACGACGACGACACCGTACGTCTCGTCGCCCTGAGTTCAGCTGACTTTGGCAGACTCTTGCGCTCGTGCCCGGGTGCCGGCGAGGCGACCGTAACGGCACGCGCGTGTGGCGCAAGGCCCAGTCGCTGCTGGACTCCGAGCACGCACGGCGGGCGGTCGGGGAAGTCAGCGGTTCCCTACGGTTTCTGTCAGGGCCCTCGAACTCGCGGCCGGCGGGCAGAGCTGCCCTGGCCGGTTCCGTTGTGTGGGCTGTGACCACTTCCGCACCGGCGCGTCCTACCCGCCCGACCTCCAGACGTACCGGGCTGACCTGTTGCGTATCCGGGAGCGGTTGATGTCGGCGTTCGCCGCCGACGCCGGGGCGCGAAGCGAGGCGATCCCCGCCCAGGAGGAGATCCGCACCGGTCGGCCGCACCGGGGGGCGAAGCGCGCTACGTTCGATGGAAGATCACGCCGTCGGCGGACCCGTCCGGTCGGCCGGGCAGGCGTTGGCGCCGCTGTTGCCCGGTCAATCAGATGTCGGTGGCGCGAGCAGCACCTCGATGTCGCGGGCGTGCAGCGCTTCGAGCAGGGCCGGGTCCGCCGAGGTGTCGGTGACGAGGGTCCAGCCGGGCTGCCAGGGGGCCCAGGCGTGGAAGGGGGCCGCTCCCAGCTTCGCCGCGTGGGCGAGGACGTACACCCGGTGCGACCGGCGCGCCATCAGTTCCTTGAGCCTGATCTGCGCCGCGTCGGCCTCGCAGATCCCGAGTGCGGGCGAGACGCCGTCAGTGCCGAGGAACACCGCGTCGAACGTCATGCGTTCCAGCGCCGCTTCGGCGAGCGGGCCGACGAACGCGTGGCTGAGCGGCCGGTAGTGGCCGCCCAGGCAGGTGAGGTGCACGCCTTCGGCCCCGCCGAGTTCGAACACCGCGGACAGGCTGGGGGTCGCGACGGTGACCCCGTCCGCTACGCCGCGCAGGGCCCGGGCCAGTGCGGCCACCGTGGAACCGGCGTCGAACAGGACCGTGGCGCCCGGCGCGATGCGGGTCACCGCGAGCGCAGCGATGGCCCGCTTGGCCTCGGCCGCCTCGGCCGTCCGCCGCTGCAGGGACGTCTCGGCGGAAACGGTCAGCGCCATGGCTCCGCCGTACGTGCGGGCGAGGCGTCCGTCGGCGGTTAGGCGGGCGAGGTCGCGGCGGATCGTGGACGGGCTCACCGCGAAGCGCACACTGAGCTCGTCCACTCCCGTCGGGCCGGCGTCCTGGGCCAGCTCCACGATGCTTTCGCGCCTGGTGCGGGCTTCCGCACTGGTCATCGGTGCCTTTCGGTGGCAAGGGCGACCGCCTGGCGAAGCGCCTCGACCATGCTGCCGCCCCGGGCGGTGCCGGTTCCGGCGATGTCGAATGCGGTGCCGTGGTCGACGGAAGTGCGGATGACGGGGAGTCCGACGGTGACGTTGACGCCGTTCTCGATGCCGAGGACCTTGACCGGGGCATGGCCCTGGTCGTGGTACATCGCCACGATCAGATCGTAGTCCCCCCGGGCGGCCAGGAAGAACGCCGTGTCCGCGGGAAGGGGACCGTGGGCGTCAATGCCGTCGGCGCGCAGGGCCGCGAGGGCGGGAGCGATCTTCGCCTCCTCCTCGCCGTTGCCGAAGAGGCCGTTCTCGCCCGCGTGCGGGTTGATGCCGCAGACGCCGATGACGGGCTCGGCGGTCCCCGCCCGCACCAGGGCCTGGTGGCCGCGGCGGACGGTGCGCTCGACCAGGGGCGGATCGATGCGGTTCACCGCGTCGATGAGGCCGAGGTGGGTGGTGACATGGATGACGTTCAGCTCAGGGGTGGTCAGCATCATCGACACCTCGTCCACGCCCGTCAGCCGCGCGAGCAGTTCGGTGTGTCCGGCGTACTCGTGACCGGCGAGCCGCAGGGCCTCCTTGTTGAGGGGGGCCGTGCAGATGGCGTCGACGTCGCCGCGCACCGCCAGCCGCGCGGCCTCCTCGACATAGCGGTAGGCGGCCTCACCCGCCTGCGGGGCGAGCCGCCCCCATGGCAGGCCGGCGGGGAGCAGGTTCAGGTCGACGACGTTGACGCGGCCGGGAGTCCAGTCGGCGTCCCCTGGTCCGGACACAGTGACCACGGTGTCGCCGCTGCCGACGAGGGCGGCGGCCTCCCGAAGCCTGCGGGCGTCACCGATGACCAGGGGCCGGCAGCCGTGGACGACGTCGGGGTGGCCGAGCGCCGTCATGACGACCTCGGGGCCGACACCCGCACCGTCCCCCATAGTGACTGCGACCACGGGGCGGTGGTCGTCGGCAGGCGTGGCCGTCCGGGGGCGGTCGGGGCTGTGCAAGGGGGCGTTCATCTCGGTCCTCCATCGGATGGGGTGTTCGTGCCTGCGCGAGTTCGGGGCGTTGTTCCGGCGCGGGCCGGGCGGTTCCGATCCGGGAGCAGCAGTGCCTCGACCATGCGCACCAAGGAATCCTGGCCGCCGTGGCTTCCCGGACGGATGACGACACCGCGTCCTTGCGGGGTGCGGCAGAGCACCGCACCGTGGTGTACCTGCCCGACAGGAAGCAGCGAGGTGACCGCGAGCGCGTCCAGGAGGGTCCGGGCGGTCTCGCCGCCGGTGAGGACGAGATCGGCGTTCGGCGACAGCTGTGCGGCGACGGCACGGCACAGTCCGTGCACGAGGCGGGGCGCCGCAGAGGGATCGACCGTGCCTGCGGAGGCGATGCTGAACACCGTGACCGGGGCGGGCAGTCGGGCGGACCCGGGGCCCGTGTGCGGGGCGCGGGCGCGGACGTGGCCGACGGCGTCGCCGGGGGCGCGGTACTCGGTGTCGGGTGTGCCCGGTCGGCCGCTCCGGGGGTCGGCGAGCAGGGAAGCGGCAGAAAGGGCGATGTGTGCGCGACTACCGCGGTCTCGTCCGGGGCGACTTCGACTACCACGCCCGCGCCGAGCGTTACACCCGCCCCGACCTCATGGAGATCGACGAACAGGACTCCATGTCCCGCAACTTCGCCGCCTGACGGGACGCAGGCCACGGAACCACCCGTTCACGACGGCGAGTTCTGGACAATTGCCGTCGACGCGGAACGAGGCTTTGCACCATGCGGCTGTGGCGGGGCGGCACCGGGTGCGGCCCGTGCCCTCCTCGGCCGCTACGCCCGCCTCGCCGTATGGCTCTACGCGGCCCTGGCGGCGACCGGCACGTGCAGCGCCCTGCGCCGGCTGCCGTCGGACACCGTCCTCACCTCGGCGTACGGGCGCACGCTGCTGGCCAAACTCTTGCTGGTGGCCGTCGTGAGCGCGCT
>NZ_JBITIE010000045.1:0-28422 GCF_044458665.1 Streptomyces sp. NPDC050422 | reverse complement strand
GAGGGCACAACAGCCCTGCCCGAGAACGTGCTCGAGGGCACGGACGAGTTCGGCAACACCGTCTACCTGGACCGCCCGGGCAACGTCCTCAAGGAAGACGGCACCCTCAAACAACACCACAGCGCCGCGAAGCCGGAGAACGTGGCCACGGGGGCGGAGACCCCAGCCACCACCCTGACCCCGGCCCAACAGCCGGCCCTGGTCGGCGCCCACACCCTCGGCGGCAACGCGGACGGGGCGATCCGGATGGGCGACGACCTGGAGGGCGCGGGGCGGGCCGGCGACGACGCCACTGGTACGGGTACCGGCAGGACACCGGGCGGAGCGGCGAACAACCTGCCAGGCGGATCAGCCGGCCACCACATGCCCAGCAACAGCCTGGACGGCACGTCGTCGGACATCCACACCGGCGAGAACAGACCCCTCGCGAGCGGCCTGCCTCAGAACGGTTGGCCGACAGCCCACCGAGGGCCAACCGGTGCCGGTACGTCCAACCGCATGGATCCGGCAAGCGGCGTCCCCCATGGCAGCGGACCTCTTCACCCCGAGGGCCCCGGTAGAGGCGCACGAGGTGACGGGACTCGCATCGGCGACGATGCGGCTGAGGAGCAGCCCGCCCCTCTCGATGAAGGCGAGGCGTCAGGGGCACCTGACGGCAACGATGTTCACCCGGGGGACGGTCCCCCTGCAACAGATCCGCATCCTGAGGGAGAGCCGGACTACCTAAGGCCAGCCCTTCTGCCTGCCGAGGGGCCGCTCACCCTGAGAGATGTACGGACCACGCGTCCCACACGCACACGCTGGGAACGCGGCGAGGAGTTCCACCGCCAGATGTGGGGTGGTGGGGCCGAGCGACACTATCCGGTTCCGACAAGTACGGATGCGCGATATCCAGTAACCGCGAGCGGTGGACGCAAAGTTGACGTGCCGGTGAAGATGCACGACGGTCGAACAGTCGCCGTGGAAGTAAAAACATACGGCCCGTACCGAAGCATCACCCTCAGAGACGGCACACGCCAGGCGATCCGGAACGAGGTACCACTCAGCAAGCACATCAGGGAGCAGATCCACAAAGATCTAGCCCTGAGACGCATGGATCCCAGATATGATCCCCGTTGGTCGTTCACACACGCAGGACCGTCGAGCGAACTTCGCGCTTACCTCACACAGGCAAAAATAATCTTCCTCGAATATGGAGAAACCCCCAAGAAGAACTAGCCGGGAAAGTAATTCAAGGAATCCCTGAGATTGAAAAGGTAAAGAGAAAGTGCAGAACGAAACTCCGGCTGATTCCGCATCGGACATTGCAGAATGGGCCCTCGGAGCACACGATCGAGCCGTCGGCATCGCAGAAATGATTGGAGTGGGAGCGGAACGGTACACCCAGGACCCCCTGACGCTCCTACCTAGGCTACAAAACTATGTCGACCGGCTACCGCTTAGCTCTTTTGAGCAATCGGACTGGATTACCCTCCACACGGATCTGACCGCCTACCTGGGCGACCTTATGGTTCGCCGACACAATGCAACATGGGTAAAGGTAAGTGACTCCAGTTCACCCGTCGGATATCGATACCTGATCGAGACAACGGGGATCGACGGGGCGACATACCGCATGGAGCCCTACGACGTATCCATGGAAGAATTCGAACATCTACCCATCGAGATCACTCGAATGGTCGCAAACGCAGAAGCAGTATTGCACGTGGCGCCAGAAATCCGTGCGGATACGGTGGGTGATTAACAGGTCGCGCATGATGATCCACAAGGTCATAAAAGCAGAAACTTCCTACCAGGAACTATGGCCTGCATCATTTGGGGAATCCGCAGGAAGCGTCCGAGACTACATCGCATCACCCGCTGAGGACACCAAGAGAATCACAGAGTGTAATGGGGTCTTCCGACGACGTACTCGGTTCAGGAAGAAACATCCTTGGCGGCGACTCGATCCTCAGCGATGGCGATTGGCTCTGGCGGGGCGACCTCTGGTTTTACGTCTGGAACTATCACGTGGGGCTTCCTAACGAATTCCTCGAACGCATGAGGGAAAATGATTACATGATGCCAGCCGAGGACGAGTCTCGACTCATGCAGATTGCCATGTATGTGCAGGAAAATCTATAATGGTTTCCTGGAAATCGCTCCGGCGGCCACGGAATGCTCAGGTACGACCATGAGCGAGGATATCCAGTGAGCCTTTTCCATCATCCGGCTGAGCAGGCCAGATGCAGGGCAAGGACGGACTGAACGAGAGTGGTGACTCGGGTTGTGGAGCATCGCAGTTTCCAGTTTCCTGAGAAGTCGCCAGGACTTGAGGGTGGCCATGACCTGCTCGACAAGTGCTCGGATCTTCGCATGGGACCGATTCACAGTCTGCTGTCCGGCGGAGAGTTTCTCAGCCAAGCACGGCGATCGCGCCACCCGCCGTTCTCTGCCGCGGGTTGGAAAAGGCTCACTATCGCGAATATCCGCTAAACACGCCCGACACGTCAACGAATTCCTTGCACCGGAACTTACCCACTGAATGCTGTTGACAGCCTCGCGGTGAGATTACTGGAATGACCCGTCGCCTGAGGAAAGACGCATTCATTGATGACCCTATAAAGGTTGACATGGATGACGGCGAGAACCTTTCCTGCTAACAACGGCTAACACAATGAGGCCGATCGGTCCTGTTGACCGTGTCCGCGTCAGGAGTTGGGCGTTGTCCGGCCATGGGGACTTCACGATGGATCGTGTCGGATGACCTGTGGGAGCGGATCGAGCCTCTGCTGCCACTCAAGGAGCGCCGTTTCCGGCACCCGGGCCGCAAGCCCCTGCCAGACCGGCAGGTGTTGTGCGGCATCCTCTTCGTGCTGCACACCGGCATCCAGTGGGAGTACCTGCCTCAGGAGTTGGGCTTCGGTTCAGGCATGACCTGCTGGCGGCGACTGCGGGACTGGAACGAGGTCGATGTCTGGCAGCAACTGCATGAAGTGCTGCTGGCCGAGCTCAACGCGGCGGCCCGTCTTGACTGGTCGCGTGCGGTGGTCGACTCCAGCCACGTGAGGGCGACAAAAGGGGGGACCGAACGGGACCGAGTCCGGTCGATCGTGGCCGAGCCGGATCGAAACACCACCTGATCACGGACGGGCATGGCACACCGCTCGCCGTGATTCTCACGGGCGGCAACCGCAACGACGTCACTCAGCTCATGCCGCTGATCGACGCCATCCCACCCATCAGGGGCCGGGTCGGGCATCCGCGACGCAAGCCGGACTCACTTTTCGCCGTCCGCGGGTACGACCCCGACATCTACCGCGACCAGGTCCGACAACGTCGCATCGTGCCCGCCATCGCCCGCCGCGGCACCCTCCACGGCACAGGGTTGCGAACCTACCGTGGGTCGTCGAACGTAGCTTCGCCTGGCTCCACGGCTTCAAACGACTTCGCATCCGCTGGGAGCGACGAGCGGACTTCCACGAAGCCTTCCTCAAACTCGCCTGCTGTCTCATCACACACCGACAAATCAGCGCACTGCGCGGACCCTGAAGAGCAGGGTTGCCGGTCACCTCGTGAATGTCCGTGGCGCATGCCATGATCCGCTCTCATGAATGACTGTTCGCTCTCGTCTGCCTGGCTGGCTTCGTGGATGAGCAGGGTCGCAGAGTCCCTGAAGGCAATGACGGACGAGTTCGAGCGTCAGTACGGCTTCCCTCCGGGAACCAATGAGGTCCGGCCGGCCGACCACGACGATCAGGTCACGGCTCGCATGCTTGCTCAGGTGAGCTTCGCTTCTGCTGACCTGGTCACCTTCTACGCCAGCATCGGTGGCGTGACTTGGTCGGACGTCGATAACGGCTACTTCGTCACCCCAGCAGGTGACGTCCTTCAGCAACTCAAGGAGTACGGCGCAGTCGATGTCGGCGTGGGCCAGAACGCCTGCGGCCTCGCTATTGGCTCGAACGGCGGCGGTCTGTCCTACGTCGCTGGCCCGGGCGGGGTCTACCGGACGCGGACGGCATCGCTGGACGAACCTGAGCTCGATCGGGTGGCCGACAACCTGCGGCAATTTCTGGAGATGCTGGAGCAAGTCCTGACACGGTTCGTCATCAACGGCGAGCCGGGACACCTATAAGAGCACACCCCGGGCCTCATTGTGTTAGCCGCTGTAAGGAAGCCTGTGGGGCTGCCTCTCTGAATTTGCTGTCGCATGACTGGATCCTTTGAATTCCCGACGGGCGTCCCAGACGGGCTGGTCAAGTCGCCAACACGATGCACAACCCTTCCCCGGCTCGCCGCCCGCACCACCCCGGGCGACCATGGGGTGAGCGATCCGTCGGGGCCGGGCACTGGGAGGCAGCCGTGGCGCGCGAGCACATCACTGACGTACTGATCGCGGGCGCCGGTCCGGTCGGGCTGAGTGCGGCCGCCGAGCTTCGCCGGCGCGGGGTGGCGTGCCGGATCGTCGATCGGCTGCCGGCCCGGCTTCCGTACGCCAAGGCCGTCGGCATCCAGCCGCGCACCATGGAGATCTGGGACCGGATGGGTCTGGTGCGGACCGTGCTGGAGGCCGCCGTCCCGATGCGCGGCCAGCTGATCCATGTCAATGGGAGCGAGGCGGCACGGATCGAACTCGCGCTGCCGCCGGAGGTGCCGTACGGCTTCGCCGCGCTTCCGCAGTACGAGACCGAGCGCATCCTCGAGGAGTACGTGGCGGGCCTCGACACCCGCGTCGAGCGTGGGACCGAACTGCTGTCGTTCACCCAGGACGCGGAGGGGGTGACCGCCCGGCTCGGCAGCGATGCCGGGGGCGACGAGGAGGTCCGCTGCCGGTTCCTGATCGGTTGCGACGGCGCGCACAGCACCGTACGCAAGGGGCTGGGGCTCTCGTTCGAGGGCGGGGCGTTCGCCGAGGAGTACATGCTGGCCGATGTCGTGGCCGACTGGGACCTGCCCCACGGCTACGGAGTGCGCGCGAGCCATGTCGGCGACGACGGCTCCACCGATGACCTGCTGGTCTGCATCCCGCTTCCTGGGGCGGGGCGGTACCGGATGTCGATGCTGGTGCCGCCCGAACTCTCCGCCGGGGCAGCCGACGGAGCCGAAGTGGCGCACGGACTGGAAGGCGGACGCGTTCCGGAGCTCGCCGACATCCAGGCCGTCGTCGACCGTCTGGCCCCACGGCCGGCGGCCCTGTCCGGGATGCGCTGGGCGTCCGTCTTCCGCATCAGCCACCGCATCGTCGACCGGTACGACAAAGGCCGGGTCTTCGTCGCGGGCGATGCCGCCCACATCCATCCACCCACCGGGGCGCAGGGCATGAACACCGGCATCCAGGACGCCTGCAACCTGGCCTGGAAGGTCGCCCTGGTCGTGCGCGGGGAGGCCGGGTCCGCGCTGCTCACCAGTTACGACGCCGAGCGCCGCCCGGTCGGCGAAGAGGTCGTCGGCCGGACCGTGCGGCACGCCACGCGGGGCATCGAGAACGACTCCGACGACATGGAGACACTGATGCTCCGCGAGGCCCAGTTGCTCGTGGGATACCGGGACAGCCCGCTCGCAGGCGCCCCGGCCGGACCGGACGACGCGCCCCAGCCCGGCGACCGGGCCCCGGACTGCGCGGGCCTGACCACACCGGTGGCCACCTACCCGCTGCGCCTGCTCGACGTCCTGCGCGGACTCACGGGGCATGTGTTGCTGCTGTACGCGGAGAAGCATGCCGACATCGAGGCGTGGGACGCGGGCGAGGCAGGCGGGCTGCACACGGTCGCCGTCGTCGGCCGGAACTGCCCGCCGGACACTCCCGCGTACCGCGATGCCGGCGGTGAGTTCGCGCGGCTCTACCGCCCCGACGGCCCGACCGGTTTCATCGTCCGTCCGGACGGCCACCTCGGCGCACGCTTCCCGCTCGCCGGCACCGCGAAGGCGGTCTCGGGCTGCTTCGCCGCCCTGTCCGATCCTGCGCGCTGATCCGCTCGGCCGGCGTACGCGCAGGATCTGCCCGCCGTTCTCCTTCTGTTGGCCATGCCTGGCTACGCTCCACTCGCCCCGTCAGGCACAGGAGAGGCACGTCATGAGCACCCCGGTCCACCGCACCCCGCCTCGGCAGTCCGTGGCCGCCCTGACGCCCGCCCGGCAGGGCCGGGAACGGAACCGGAACCGGGCCGGGAGCCCGTCCCTCCTCCCACCGGGGCGCCCCCTCCTCGAAATCCAGGCGGGCATCGGCAACCGAGCCGCCACCGCCGCGGTGCAGCGCGCCAAAAGCACGGAGAAGGGGAAAGGGAAAGGGAAGGAAGAGGAGGAGGGGATCGGTCCGGAGAGTGGCAAGCCGCCTGCCGGAGCGAAGAGTTATCGCGACCGGATCGCCGCGGCCCTCGACAAGGTCAAGAAGAATCTCGAATTCATCGACACCTTCGTCAAGGGCGTCCACGTCCCCGCCAACGCAGGCTTCTCCCAGCAAGCCTCCGCGACAGCGAGCGACGCCCTGAAACACTCCGCAGGTTCCTCGGGGACCGCCGCCGCGTCGGAGAACCTCGTCACGGAGGCCGCCGGCGCCGTGCTCAGTGGCATGGACGCGGCCAAGGCCAGGAAGGACGCCGCGAAGCACGGTAGCGGGGCCGCCTTCCACGGAGCGGACAAGAAGGCCAACACCAAGACGGCCGACGCAGTCGTCGGCGCCGCCGGAGCCGGGAACTACGCGCTCGGCATCGCCAAAGAGCTGACCAAGGCCCAGAAGATGGCACACGCCGCGACCGCTTCCGAGGTGAGCGGCATCGGCTCCAGCGTGGTCGGCGCGGTGAAGGGCGCCCGCGCGGCGACCCGTTTCGGGCTGACGGCACGCAAGTACCGCGCGTTGAAGGAACTCGGCACGGCCGACCGCACGGACGAGGTCGCACTGGCCCGGCTGAACCAGGAGCGGCAGAACACCGAAGCGGCCTCGGACGAGGCGTACGTCGCGCTGGATTCCCATTGGGACCAGGAGGGCGAGGACCGGATGGAGCGCGTCTCCGATGCCATCGACGTGGCCTGGGCGGCGATGGGCAGAACCCGTGACGCCGCCACGGCAGTCCGGCGCGCCGAGGACATGAACACGATGAACACGGTGCACACCTACGCGCTCGGCAAGCAGCGCAACAAGATGGGCAAGCAGGCGTTCACCGCCGTGGGCGAGTCCACCAAAGCCGCAGGCGGCATCGTGACGGCGGTCGCCGCCACAGCGGGAGGAGCCGGACTCGCGAGCAACCCGGTCGGCTGGGGCCTCGCCGCGGGTGCGGCCGGCCTCATCCTCGGCGTCACCGCCTACAAGGCCGGCCGCGCGGGCAAAAAGCGCTACGACGGGGCCCGCCACCCCGACCGCTGGGCGGAGGGTGAGACGCAGAAGGAGCCCGCCTCCCGCGAGGACGCGCTGAAGGAGGCCCTGAAGTTCTGGAAGAAGGTGGAGAACGGCGAACGCCAGGCCATGGCGCGCAAGATCTACGGACTGGCGGCGGGCCAGGGCATCGAGGGGAGCAGCGGCACCACACCCCAGGTGCGGGAATCGGCCAGAGCCCTTCTCGTCGCCCTCAAAGCCGGCCCGGCCAAGCTCCGGCAGACCCAGGAGGAGTGGGAGAACTCCCTCAACGATCCGGAGAAGAGCGCCGCTTGGGTCAAGGAGATCGCAGAGCAGCTGTCCTCGGCCTGAGCGGGAGACGCGGCCCGAGCGGGCGACGCCACCCTGAGCGGGAGACCCCGCCCTGGCCGGGCCGTCCGCAGGCCGGACCCTTCGCGGGCCGACCGCCCACGGGGTCGGCTCAGCCCAGAAAAGCAAGAAGACCCCTGATGAACAGGGGTCTCAGCTGGTGTCCGAGGGGGGACTTGAACCCCCACGCCCGATAAAGGGCACTAGCACCTCAAGCTAGCGCGTCTGCCATTCCGCCACCCGGACCAGGTGGTCGGCCCCGGTTTCCCGCGGCGACAAACAAAACAATACCAGGGGTTTGGGGTGGCTCTCACCTGCATATCCGGTGGTCATCGCCCTGGTCAGTGCGGTGTGCGGCCCTCGGCGGGGCGCAGGCGGGAACCACGGCCGCCGTTCGCGTACCGTCCGTCGACGGTCGCGTACGCAGCGTGCGCCCGGAGGGTCGGTGGCCGCGTCCACCGGTGCGCCGGGCGGTCGGGTTACGTTCGCGGGCATGAGTGATCGCGGCTACCGGCCACCTCGCGCGTTGTCGCCCCTGCGTGAGCATCTGCGCGAGACCTTCTGGTTCGCCCCGACCCTGACGCTGATCTGCGCCGTCGTACTCTGGCTCGTCGCCTCGGCACTCGACGAGCAGATCGTGACCTACCTCAAGGACGAGCAGGCGTACGACGAGATCAGGGACCTGGTCTCGATCGCCGAGGACACCAAGACGATCGTCGTCACGATCAGCTCCGCGATGATGACCTTCATCGGTGTGGTCTTCAGCATCTCGCTGGTGGCCGTGCAGATGGCAAGCGGTCAGCTCACGCCCCGGGTGGTGCGGATCTTCGTACGCAGCCGCATCAGCAAGCTCACGCTGTCGGTCTTCCTGGCGACCTTCGTGTTCTCGCTGCTGGTCCTGAGCTCGTACGAGAGCACGGTCGATCCGCGCCGCGTCGTGTCCGTCCCCTTTCTGCAGAGCCTGCTGACCGCCGCGCTCGTCGGGCTCAGCCTGCTGCTCTTCATCGCGTACGTGAGCTCCACGCTGCGCCTGATGCAGGTCGGTCCCGTCGTCGACCGGATCACCCGGGACTCCTTCCATGTGCTGCGGCGGATGCCCGTCGGCGGGCCGCAGGAAGGCGTGCTTCCCGCCGAGACCGGGCAGCTCCTGCACGAGGGGCGGGCCGGCGTGCTGCGGGACGTGAACGTGGCGCGGCTGGTCCGGGCCGCGCGGAAGCAGGGCGCGGTACTTCGGCTGATTCCGCGGCTCGGGGACTTCGTCGTGCCGGGTACGCCGGTGCTGGCGGTGCACGGCGGGGCCGCGCCGGCCCGGCGAGCACTGCGGTACACGGTGTCCGTCGGGGTCGAGCGCACGCTCCACCAGGACCTGGCATTCGGGCTGCGGCAGCTGTCGGACATCGCTCTGCGGGCCCTGTCGTCGGCGGTGAACGATCCGACCACCGCCGTGCAGTGCCTCGACCGGATCGTGCAATTCCTCGCGGCGGTGGCGGACCTCCCCCTCGGAGTCGTCCACCACCGGGACCGCAAGGGGGTGGTGCGGCTCGTTCAGGACGTGCCGGGGTGGGCGGACCTCGTGGATCTCGGGTTCGAGGAGATCCGGCGGTGCGCGACGGACAGCCCCCAGGTCACCCGGCGGCTGCTGGCCGGGATCGATGACCTGGTGCTGCTCGCCGGGCCGGAGCGGCAGGGTCCGCTGATCCGGCACCGTGCGCTGTTGGTGCAGGCGGTGGGGCGCGCGGTGCCGGATGCCGCCGAGCGGGAGTTCGCGCTGCTGCCCGACCGGCAGGGGATCGGATGAGCCGCGGCGCGCCCGGCTTACGGCATGAGGTGGTGGTCCGGGAAGTTGCCGGGCAGGCGGTCGTCCGCCGGGCCGTCGGTGACCGCCCGGACCAGGAGCTCGCCGCCGACGAACGCCCCGCGCCACGAGGCGCCGAAGCCGCCGAAGAGTTCCTCCCGGTCACCCCGTGAGCGCGGGGTGCCGTGGCCGGTCTTGAACGCGCGGATCTGGGGTGCCAGGCGTGCGTACGTCGCGGGGTCGTCGGTCGAGAGCGTCGCGACCAGGGCACCGTTAGACGCGTTCATGGCGGCGAGCAGTTCGGCCTCCGTGTCGACCAGCACGATCGTGTCGACCGGGCCGAAGGGTTCCGCGTGGTGCAGCGGGGAGGACGGGGGCGGGTTGAGGAGCGTGACCGGGTGCAGGTACGCGGACGTGTCCTGACCCGGAAGGAAGTGGCCCTCGGCCGCGGAGGCGTCGGCGCGGTGCAGCGGGACCGCGCCGCGGTCGATCGCCTCGGCCACCTGGTCGGCCAGTTCCTTGGCCTTGGCCGCGTTGATCAGCGGGCCGAAGTCCAGGGCCGGGAGCGGGTCGGCGGGGTCCGCCACAGCGAGGGGGTGACCGACGCGCAGCGAGCGTACCGCCGGGAGGTACGCGAGCAGGAACGCGTCGAACGCGCTGCGCTGCACGACGAAGCGGGGGTAGGCGGTGCAGCGCTGCTTCCCGTAGTCGAAGAGCTTCGGGACGACGGCGGTGAGCGCGTCCCAGTCGGTGTGGTTCCAGATGCCCCAGGTGTTGAGTCCCTCCTGTTCGAGGATGTGCCGCTTGCCGAGGTCGGCGACGGCGGTGGCGATGCGGGCCCCGGTGTCGCGGCCCCCGACGAAGGAGACACAGCCGATCTCCGGTGAGCGGACCAGGGCCTCGGAGAGTTCGCCGCCGCTGCCGCTGACGAGGGTGAGCGGGACGCCCTCGCGGGCGGCGAGCGCGCAGGCCAGGGTCAGGCACGCCACGCCGCCGTCCGTGGGGGCCTTCGCGATCACGGCGTTGCCGGCCAGCGCCTGGACGAGCATCGCGTGGACCAGCACGGACATGGGGTAGTTCCAGCTGGCGATGTTGGAGACCGGGCCGGGGAGCGGGGTGCGGTGGTCGAGCATCCGGTCGATGTTGTCGACGTACCACCGCACTCCGTCGATGGCCCGGTCGACGTCCGCCGTGGCGAGGCGCCAGGGTTTGCCGATCTCCCAGACGAGGAGGAGGGCGAGCAGTTCGCGGTGTTCGGTCAGGGCGTCGAGGGTGGCCGACACGCGGGCGCTGCGTTCGGGCAGCGGGATGTGGCGCCAGGCGCGGTGCTGGTCGAGGGCGGCGCGGACGGCGCGGGTTGCGGTGGGTGCGTCGAGTCGGGGCGGGCCGGCGATGGGGGTGCCGTCGACGGGGGTGGTGGCGGGGAGGACGCGGCCGTCGCGTTGCCAGGTGGAGGCCCAGAGGTTCAGGACACGGTCGTCCTGGAAGGCCTCGGGGGCGGTGGCCAGGCAGCGGGTCCAGGCGTCCTGCCAAGCCGTTCCGGGTTTGAGGGTGAGGGGGCTGGGGGTGGCTTTGGGGGCCATGCGGTCTCCGCTCTCGGTGCACGGTCGGGCGGGGGGCGGCGTGGTGCGGGGATGAGGGTTGGGCGCGGGTGGGGATGGGAGTGGGGGCGCCTGCGGCGGGCCTGTTCCCCGCCCCGCCCCTTCCCGTAACCGGGGCTCCGCCCCGGGCCCCGCGCCTCAAACGCCGGCGAGGCTGAAGGTCAGGCGATTGAGGCGCGGGGGTTCGGGGGCAGCGCCCCCGGGAGCAGGCGGGCCCTCGCCAGGGCCGCCGCCTCCGTGGGGGTCGAGCCCACGGAAACGCCCGCCGCCTCCAGCGCCTCCTTCTTCGCCGCCGCCGTGCCCGACGAACCGGAGACGATCGCGCCCGCGTGGCCCATCGTCTTGCCCTCGGGTGCGGTGAAGCCCGCGATGTAGCCGATCACCGGTTTGGTGATGTGCCGGGCGATGTGGGCCGCCGCCCGCTCCTCCGCGTCGCCGCCTATCTCGCCTATCAGGACGATCAGTTCGGTGTCGGGGTCCTCCTCGAAGGCGGTGAGGCAGTCGATGTGCGTGGTGCCGATCACCGGGTCGCCGCCGATGCCGACCGCCGAGGAGAAGCCGATGTCGCGGAGTTCGTGCATCAGCTGGTACGTCAGTGTGCCCGACTTGGAGACCAGGCCGATGCGGCCGGGGGCCGGGGCGATGTCGGGCGGAATGATTCCGGCGTTGGACTGGCCGGGGCTGATCAGGCCCGGGCAGTTGGGGCCGATGATGCGGGTGGAGCTGCCCCTGGCGTGGGCGTGGAAGGCGACCGCGTCGTGGACCGGGATGCCCTCGGTGATCACCACGGCCAGAGCGATTGCGGCGTCGATCGCCTCGACGACAGCCGCCTTGGCGAAGGGCGGCGGGACGAAGACGACCGTGACGTCCGCGCCCGTGGCCGCCATGGCTGCCCCGACCGAGCCGAAGACCGGGACGGGGGTGCCGTCGACGTCGACGGTCCGGCCCGCCTTGCGCGGGTTGACGCCGCCGACGATCCGGGTGCCGGCCGCGAGCATGCGGCGGGTGTGTTTCATGCCCTCGGCGCCCGTCATGCCCTGGACGAGGACCTTGCTCTCCTTGGTGAGGAAGATGGCCATGTCCGCACTCCTTATGCTGCGTCGGCGAGTCGGGCGGCGCGGCGCGCGGCGCCGTCCATGGTGGTGGCCTGCTGGATCAGCGGGTGGGCGCGGGCGTCCAGGATCGCGCGGCCGCGCGAGGCGTTGTTGCCGTCGAGGCGGACGACGAGCGGTTTGGTCAGAGTCACGGTCTCCAGCGCCTGGACGATGCCGTCGGCCACCGCGTCGCAGGCGGTGATGCCGCCGAAGACGTTGACCAGGACCGATTTCACGTCGGGGTCGGAGAGGATGACGGACAGGCCGTCGGCCATCACCCGGGCGGAGGCGCCGCCGCCGATGTCGAGGAAGTTGGCGGGGCGTGCGCCGCAGCCGGCGACGACGTCGAGGGTGGACATGACGAGTCCGGCGCCGTTGCCGATGACCCCGACCTCGCCGTCCAGCTTCACGTAGTTGAGGCCCTTGGCGGCCGCTACGGCCTCCAGTGGGTCGCCGTGCGGGTCTTCGGTGTCCGCACCCCAACGGGACTGGCGGAACCCGGCGTTGTCGTCCAGCGTCACCTTGCCGTCCAGGGCGAGGATCCTGCCGTCGGTGGTCCGTACGAGAGGGTTGACCTCGACCAGGAGGGCGTCCTCGCGGGTGAGGACCTGCCACAGCCGGCCGAGTACGGGGGCCGCCTCCGGTGGCAGCCCTGCCGCCTCGGCGATCTGTCGCGCCTTGTCGTCCGTCACCCCTTCCGCCGGGTCGACCGGGATGCGGGCCACGGCGTCCGGGCGGGTGGCAGCCACCTCCTCGATCTCCATGCCGCCCTCCGCGGAGGCGATGGCGAGGAAGGTGCCGGACGCCCGGTCCAGTACGTAGCTCGCGTAGAACTCCGCCTCGATGTCCACCGGTTCGGCGAGCATCACCGTACGGACGGTGTGGCCCCTGATGTCCATGCCGAGGATCTGGCGCGCCGTGAGGGCCGCGGCCGCGGGGTCCGCGGCCATCTTCACGCCGCCCGCCTTGCCCCGGCCGCCGGTCTTGACCTGCGCCTTGACGACGACGCGTCCGCCGAGTCGCAGGGCTGCCCGCTGCGCCGCGGCCGCGTTGTCGACGACTTCGGCGCGCGGTACCGCTATGCCGTGTTCTGCGAAGAGTTGCCGTGCCTGGTGCTCGTACAGATCCATAGCCACTCCCGATCGTGCCGATTGTGAAAGTGCCGCACGCCCCCTGGACACCACCCACCAGATGCGGGATAACAAGGTTCATACAGTATTCGTCGACTGTATGCAATGTACCGCGGGAGCACTGGAGCGACTCCCGCACTCCCCTACGAAGGGACAGGGATCTTCATGCCCGAGGACAGCCAGGACCTCATTTCCGGTGGGCACTTGGTCGCGAAGGCGTTGAAGGCCGAGGGGGTGGAGCGCATCTACACCCTCTGCGGCGGGCACATCATCGACATCTACGACGGCTGCGTCGACGAGGGCATCGAGGTCGTCGACGTACGCCACGAGCAGGTCGCCGCCCACGCCGCCGACGGCTACGCCCGGATCACCGGCAAGCCCGGATGCGCCGTCGTCACCGCGGGGCCGGGGACCACGGACGCGGTGACCGGGGTCGCCAACGCCTTCCGTGCCGAGTCACCCATGTTGCTGATAGGTGGTCAGGGAGCGCACAGCCAGCACAAGATGGGCTCGCTCCAGGACCTGCCGCACGTCGAGATGATGTCGCCGATCTCCAAGTTCGCCGCCACTGTGCCGGACACCGCACGCGCCGCGGACATGGTGTCGATGGCCTTCCGCGAGTGCTACCACGGCGCTCCGGGCCCGTCCTTCCTGGAGATTCCCCGCGATGTACTGGACGCCAAGGTCCCGGTGTCGAAGGCCCGGGTGCCGCAGGCCGGGCAGTACCGGGCCTCGACCCGCTCGCCCGGTGACCCGGCGGCCGTCGAACGGCTCGCCGACCTGCTGGTGCACGCGGAGAAGCCGGCGATCCTGCTGGGCAGCCAGGTGTGGACCACCCGGGCGACGGACAACGCGATCGAGCTCGTACGGACCCTGAACGTCCCGGCGTACATGAACGGGGCGGGCCGCGGCACCCTGCCGCCCGGCGACCCGCACCACTTCC
Source organism: Streptomyces sp. NPDC050422 (assembly GCF_044458665.1). Classification (NCBI taxonomy): domain Bacteria; kingdom Bacillati; phylum Actinomycetota; class Actinomycetes; order Kitasatosporales; family Streptomycetaceae; genus Streptomyces; species Streptomyces sp. NPDC050422. The sequence continues at coordinate 14,199 of NZ_JBITIE010000045.1, read as the reverse complement.
AGCTGTCGCGCCGCTACGCCTTCTCCAATGCCGACCTCATCATCATCGTGGGGACGCCGTTCGACTTCCGCATGGGCTACGGCAAGCGGCTCTCCCCCGATGCCACCGTCGTCCAGATCGACCTCGACTACCGCACGGTCGGCAAGAACCGGGACGTCGACCTCGGCATCGTCGGCGACGCGGGACTGGTCCTCAAGGCCGTCACCGAGGCCGCGAGCGGGCGGCTGAACGGGGGCGCGGTCAAACGCAAGGCCTGGCTGGAGGAGCTGCGCGCCGCCGAACAGACCGCGATCGAGAAGAGGTTGCCGAGTCTGAAGTCGGACGCCTCGCCCATCCATCCCTACCGGCTGGTCAGCGAGATCAACGAGTTCCTCACCGAGGACTCCATCTACATCGGGGACGGCGGCGACATCGTGACCTTCTCCGGTCAGGTCGTGCAGCCGAAGTCGCCCGGCCACTGGATGGACCCGGGGCCGCTCGGCACGCTCGGTGTCGGCGTGCCTTTCGTGCTGGCCGCCAAGCAGGCCCGCCCCGACAAGGAGGTCGTGGCGCTCTTCGGGGACGGCGCGTTCTCCCTGACCGGCTGGGACTTCGAGACGCTGGTGCGCTACAACCTCCCGTTCGTCGGCATCGTCGGCAACAACTCCTCGATGAACCAGATCCGTTACGGCCAGAAGGCCAAGTACGGCGACGAACGCGAGCGGGTCGGAAACACCCTCGGCGACGTCCACTACGACAAGTTCGCCCAGATGCTGGGGGGTTACGGCGAGGAGGTGCGCGACCCGGCCGACATCGCGCCCGCTCTGCAGCGGGCGCGCGAGTCCGGGCTGCCGTCGCTGATCAACGTCTGGGTCGACCCGGACGCGTACGCCCCCGGAACCATGAACCAGACCATGTACAAGTAGCAGAGGAGCCGTTGCCATGGCCAAAGCTCTTGAGGGCGTGCGCGTCCTCGACATGACGCACGTACAGTCCGGCCCCTCCGCCACCCAGCTGCTCGCCTGGCTCGGTGCGGACGTGGTGAAGCTGGAGGCTCCGAGCGGTGACATCACCCGCAGGCAGCTGCGCGACCTGCCCGATGTCGACTCCCTCTACTTCACGATGCTCAACTGCAACAAGCGGAGCATCACGCTGAACACCAAGAGCGAGCGCGGCAAGGAGATCCTCACCGAACTCATCCGGCGCAGCGACGTGATGGTGGAGAACTTCGGACCGGGGGCCGTCGACCGGATGGGGTTCACCTGGGAGCGGATCCAGGAGATCAACCCGAGGATCGTCTACGCCTCCATCAAGGGCTTCGGCGAGGGCCCTTACACCAACTTCAAGGCGTACGAGGTGGTCGCCCAGGCCATGGGCGGCTCGATGTCCACCACCGGCTTCGAGGACGGACCGCCACTGGCGACCGGTGCGCAGATCGGTGACTCCGGGACCGGGATCCACGCCGTCGCCGGCATCCTGGCCGCACTGTTCCAGCGCGAGAACACGGGACGCGGGCAGCGCGTCAACGTCGCCATGCAGCATGCCGTGCTCAATCTGTGCCGGGTCAAGCTGCGTGACCAACAGCGGCTGATCCACGGCCCGTTGGCGGAGTATCCGAACGAGGACTTCGGCGACGAGGTGCCGCGCAGCGGGAACGCCAGCGGCGGCGGACAGCCCGGGTGGGCGGTGAAGTGCGCGCCCGGCGGCCCCAACGACTACGTCTACGTGATCGTGCAGCCCGTCGGCTGGCAGCCGCTCGCCTCGCTGATCGGGCGTCCGGAGCTGGTGGACGACCCCGAGTGGGCGACGCCCGAGGCCCGGCTGCCCAAGCTGAGCAAGATGTTCCAGCTCATCGAGGAGTGGTCGTCCACGCTCCCCAAGTGGGAGGTCCTGGAACAGCTCAACGGGCACAACATCCCCTGCGGTCCGATCCTGTCCACCAAGGAGATCGTGGAGGACGAGTCGCTGGCCGCCAACGAGATGGTCGTCCGTGTCGATCACCCCGAGCGCGGCACCTTCACCACCGTCGGCAGCCCGCTGAAGCTCTCCGACTCCCCCGTGGACGTGGTGACTTCACCGCTGCTCGGTCAGCACAACGAAGAGGTGTACGTCGGCGAGCTGGGCCTCGGTGACGAGGAACTGCGGCTGCTGAAGACGAGCGGAGTCATCTGAGCATGGTCGAATCACAGGATCGCGACCAGGTCGGGCAGCTGCTCGAATCCGTACGGGCCTCCGGCCGCACGTCGCTCACCGCCCCCGAGGGCAAGATCGTGGCGGACGCGTACGGCATCGCGGTGCCCGGCGAGGAGCTGGCGCAGGACATCGACGAGGCGGTCGCCCACGCGGACCGGCTCGGCGGGCCCGTCGTGCTGAAGATCGTCTCCCCCGACGTGCTGCACAAGACGGATGCCGGCGGAGTCGTCGTCGGGGTGGAGGGTGCCGCACAAGTGCGGGAGGCCTTCTGCCGCATCATCAAGAACGTGCGGGCGTACGCACCGGACGCGCGGATCGACGGCGTGCAGGTGCAGCAACTGGTGCCGCCCGGGCAGGAGGTCATCATCGGTGCGGTGACCGACCCGACGTTCGGCAAGGTCGTCGCCTTCGGGCTGGGCGGCGTGCTGGTGGAGGTGCTGAAGGACATCACCTTCCGCCTCGCCCCGGTCACCCCCGACGAGGCGCAGTCGATGCTCGACTCGATCGGCGCGGCGGAGATCCTGCGCGGGGTGCGCGGCGCCCCGCCGGTGGACCGGTGGGCGCTGGCCGAGCAGATCCGGCGGGTGTCCCAACTGGTCACGGACTTCCCGGAGATCGCGGAGGTCGACCTCAACCCGGTGATCGCGTCGCCACAGGGTGCGGTCGCCGCCGACATCCGGATCCTGCTGTCCACCGAGGTGGTCAAGGAGCGGCGGAAGTACGGCCGCGAGGAGATCCTCACCTCGATGCGGCGGCTGATGGAGCCGCGGTCGGTCGCGGTGATCGGCGCCTCCAACGAGGCAGGGAAGATCGGCAATTCGGTGATGCGCAACCTCATCGACGGCGGGTTCTCCGGGGAGATCCATCCGGTGAACCCCCGGGCCGATGACATTCTGGGCCGCAAGGCGTACAAGAGTGTCACGGACGTTCCCGGTGAGGTGGATGTGGCGGTCTTCGCGATCCCGGCCAAGTTCGTGGCGTCGGCGCTGGAGGAGGTGGGACGCAAGGGCATCGCCAACGCGGTCCTGATCCCGTCCGGCTTCGCCGAGACGGGTGAACAGGCCCTGCAGGACGAGATCGTGGCGATCGGCGAGCGGTACGGTGTACGGCTGCTCGGGCCGAACATCTACGGCTACTACTCCACGTGGCAGGACCTCTGCGCCACCTTCTGCACCCCGTACGACGTGAAGGGCGGAGTGGCGCTGACCTCGCAGTCCGGTGGCATCGGCATGGCCATCCTCGGTTTCGCACGGTCGACGAAGACCGGAGTCTCGGCGATCGTCGGGCTCGGCAACAAGTCGGACCTCGACGAGGACGATCTGCTGACCTGGTTCGGCGAGGACCCGAACACCCAGTGCATCGCGATGCACCTGGAGGACCTCAAGGACGGGCGCGCCTTCGTCGAGGCCGCGCGGGCAACCGTACCGAAGAAGCCGATCGTGGTGCTGAAGGCGGGCCGTACGAGCGCGGGGGCGAAGGCGGCCGGTTCGCACACCGGCGCACTGGCCGGCGACGACGCCGTGTACGACGACATCCTGCGCCAGGCGGGGGTGATCCGGGCGCCGGGGCTGAACGACATGCTGGAGTACGCGCGGGCGCTGCCGGTGCTGCCGACACCGAAGGGCGACAACGTCGTCATCATCACCGGCGCGGGCGGATCCGGTGTGCTGCTGTCGGACGCGATCGTGGACAACGGCCTCTCGCTGATGGAGATCCCGCCGGATCTCGACACCGCGTTCAAGGCGTTCATTCCGCCGTTCGGCGCGGCCGGCAACCCGATCGACATCACGGGCGGTGAGCCTCCGTCGACGTACGAGGCGACGATCCGGCTCGGCATGGAGGACCCGCGCATCCACGCGCTGGTCCTGGGCTACTGGCACACGATCGTCACCCCGCCGATGGTCTTCGCCGAGCTGACGGCCCGGGTGGTCCGGGAGTTCCGGGACCGCGGGATCGAGAAGCCGGTCGTGGCGTCGCTGGCCGGTGACACGGAGGTCGAGGAGGCGTGCGCGTACCTCTTCGAGAACGGTGTCGTCGCCTACCCCTATACCACCGAGAAGCCGGTCGCGGCGCTCGGTGCGAAGTACCGCTGGGCAAGGGCCGCGGGGCTGCTGACCTGACCCTTCCCAGGCACGAGGAGTTTGGACAGGGGGCGCTGGCCAGGTTCTTTCGAAGCCAAGGGGAGATTCATGAGCACAGACGGACAACCGGGCGCGTCACCCGTCGCGTACCGGGAAGTGACGGACAGCAAGGGCCGCGTCTACCGGGTCGGCGAGTCGGACCGCAGCATTCTCGGTCACAGCCGGAAGTTCATGGTGTACCTGCCGTGGATCGCGATGATGGCCATCAGTGTGTCGGAGTACGCCTACGGGTCCGCGGAGGACACCCTCTCCGAGGCCCATGGCTGGACACAGAGCAACACCTTCTGGATTCTCAGCGTCTGGGTCTTCTTCCAGGCGGGGATCGCTTTCCCCGCCGGGTGGATGCGCGAGAAGGGCATACTCACCGCGCGCCGGGCCATGTTCATCGGCGCCGCGCTCTGTCTCGTCGGATTCCTCGCGCTGTCGCACGTCGACAACGTCTTCGGCGCGATCTGCGGGTTCGGTGTCGTCGGCGGCCTGGGGTCCGGACTCATCTACGCCACCTGCATCAACATGGTGGGCAAGTGGTTCCCGGAGCGGCGTGGCGCGAAGACGGGTTTCGTCAACGGCGGTTTCGCCTATGGTGCGTTGCCCTTCATCTTCATCTTCAACTACGCCTTCGACACGAGTAACTACAACGAGGTGCTCGACCTCATCGGCCTCTACGTCCTGATCGTCGTGGCGGTCTGCGCCTGGTTCTTCAAGGACCCGCCGAAGAACTGGTGGCCGTCCGAGATCGACCCGCTGAACTACACGGGCAACGCGAAGAGTGCGGCGAGCCTGGCGAAGAACCCTCCGGCGTCGAAGCAGTACACGCCGAAGGAGGCCATCAGGACGGGCATGCTGCCGCTGATGTGGATCACCATCGTCCTGACGGCCGGGGTGTCCATCTTCGGGATCTCCTTCCAGGTGGACTATGCGAAGGAGGTCGGCTTCGGTCCCCTGGTCGCGGCGTCGTCCATGGGTGTCATGGCCGTCATCAACGGGGTCGGCCGGGCGGTCGTCGGCTGGCTCTCGGACCTCTGGGGCCGCAAGCTGACGCTGGTGTTCGTCATCGTCGTCCTGGGCCTCGCCCAGTTCGGGGTGATCTGGGCCGGCAACATGCACAGTGAGTGGCTGTTCCTGTTCTTCGCCTTCCTCTCCGGCTTCGGCGGCGGTGCGTTCTACCCGATGTTCGCCGCACTGACCCCGGACTACTTCGGCGAGAACTACAACGCCACCAACTACGGACTCGTCTACAGCGGCAAGCTGATCAGCGGGCTGTTCGGCGGTGGTCTGGGCTCGATGGTCGTGGACTCCTGGGGCTACAACGGCGCCTACGCGCTGGCGGGGGCCATCTCCATGGTGGCGGCCTGCATCGCCCTGCTGCTGAGGCAGCCGGGGCGGCCGCGGGTACGGGACATCGTCCCGAATCCGCAGCCGGTCAGCCGGGAGGTCGTCTAGCCGCGACGCCCCTACCGCCACGCCGGGCCTCCCCGCACCTGTGCGGGGAGGCCCGGCGTACGAGGCTGCCGTCCTACTTGCGGAGCGCCGCCATGCCCTCGTAGCTGATCCGTGCCTGCTTCAGGGACTGCGCGAGGTCCGTCGAGCTCGGTGCGGTGTCCTGCTCGACCATCGGGTTGCGGTAGTTCGCCTGCCCGACGCGGCGGAAGAAGGTCCGGTAGTCGATGACCCCGGTACCGAAGGGGACCATGTCGTAGCCGTCGCCACTGGCCGTGTTGATGATGCCGTCCTTGGCGTGGAACAGGGGGTAACGCCTGTTGTGGCGGCGGACGACTGCCGCCGGGTCGAAGATGTTCTCCCGCACCGAGCCGTCGAGCGCGGTGTAGGTGTGGAACTTGTACTGGGCGACGTGCGCCCAGTAGACGTCCATCTCCAGCCATACGGTCTTCGGGTCGGTGACCTTCAGGAAGTACTCGAGCTTGCGGATGCCCGAGCTGCGGGTGGGGCGTCCCTGTGCGTCCAGCGGACCGCCGTCGAGCAGGAAGCCGTAGGCCGCGTCGTGGTTGTGGGTGTACAGCTTGATCCCCGCGCGGTGAGCGATCTGTCCCAGTGCGTTCCACTTGTCGGCGGCCACGTCCCAGTCGGCGCGGTAGGCACTGCCGGTGGGGTCACCGCCGGTGCCCATGTGGTCCATGCCGAGGATGTTGGCGATTTCGAGGTGGCGCTTGAACTGGTCCAGGTCGCTCTGGCTCAGCGGCCAGGACCCCGGGATGAAGCCGTGGTTGCCCTGGGCGCGCAGTCCGTAGTCGTCCAGCCACGAGCGCAGCAGCTTCGCGCCCTCCACCGATTCGAGGTTGTTTCCGCCAGGTGCGTTGGCGTGCTGGCCGTAGCCGGCGAACTCGACCTGCTTGTAGCCGTAGCGGGCCAGCTCCTTGAAGACGGCGCGGAAGCCCGAGGGAAGGGAGGTGCTGAGCGGGTCCCGGCCCGTGGCGTCGCGCACGGTGTACAGGATGATGCCGCGCTTGTCCGCCGGGACCAGGGACTGGCCGTGGCCGTGCCCCTGGCTCGAAGCGGGCTGGGCGAAGGCCGGTGATGCGCCGAAGACGGGCGCGGCGATCGCCGCTGCACCGGCGGCGGTGCAGGTGCTGAGGAAGCGGCGGCGGCTGACGCCGAGGCTGCGGCGCAGGGCGCCGTCCGTTCCGGATTCGTCGTTGTACACGGTCACGGTCTCTCTCCTTCTCGAAGCTGCTCGCGACGCTGTGCAGGGACGGCTCTCATGCGAGGCCGGCCAGCGTGAGGAGCAGGGACTTCACTTCGGTGGCCCGGACGGGTCCGGTGAACGCGTGGGGGGTGGAGCAGAGGATGAGCGGACCTTCTTCGTCGCTCGAGGGGAGGCGGCCGTGGCTGCCCCGGATGGGTGAGGGATCGAGCGGCACGACCGCGAGGCGGTAGCGCATGCCGAGCTTCTTGCGCGCGACGGCCGTGACCGCCTTGACCCGGACGTACGGATCCTCGGGGTCCATGAAGAGCTCGACGGGGTCGTAGCCGGGTTTGCGATGGATCTCGACGAGCTGGGCGAAGTCGGGCGCGCGGTCGTCGTCGAGCCAGTAGTAGTACGTGAACCAGGCGTCCGGGTCGGCGACGGCGACCAGTTCGCCGGAGCGGGGGTGGTCCAGGCCGTGTGACTTCTTGCCCTCGTCGTCGAGGAGCTGCTCGATGCCCGGGAGGTCCGCCAGGGCCTCTCGGGTCGCGTCGAGGTCTTCGGGGCGCCGCACGTAGATGTGCGCGATCTGGTGGTCGGCGACGGCGAAGGCGCGCGACGTCATCGGGTCCAGGTACTCCATGCCGTCCTGGGTGTGGACCTCCAGGAGTCCGGCGCGGCGCAGCGCCCGGTTGATGTCGACGGGCCGGTCGACCCTGGTGATGCCGTACTCGGAGAGCGCGACGACGGTGCGGCCCTCGCGGCGGGCGTCGTCCAGGAGCGGGGCCACGGCCCGGTCGAGGTCGGCGGCGGCCTTGAAGGCGCGCGGGTCGTCGGGGCCGTAGCGCTGGAGGTCGTAGTCGAGGTGCGGGAGGTAGCACAGGGCGAGGTCGGGGTGGCGGGTGTCCAGGATGTGGCGGGTCGCGTCGATGATCCACTGGGAGGAGACGAGGTCGGCGCCGGGTCCCCAGAAGTGGAAGAGGGGGAAGGTGCCGAGCTTCTCGGTGAGTTCGTCGTGGAGGGCGGGCGGCCGGGTGTAGCAGTCGGGTTCCTTGCGGCCGTCGGCGTAGTAGACGGGTCGGGGGGTGACGGTGTAGTCGGTGTCGGCGCCCATGGCGTACCACCAGCAGATGTTGGCGACGGTGTAGCCGGGGTGGGTGCGGCGGGCGGCGTCCCAGAGCTTGTCGCCCGCGACGAGTCCGTTGTGCTGGCGCCACAGGAGGACGTCGCCGAGTTCGCGGAAGTACCAGCCGTTGGCGACGATGCCGTGCTCGGCGGGGGTGGTGCCGGTGAGGAAGGTGGACTGGGCGGCGCAGGTGACTGCGGGGAGCACGGTGCCGAGCGGGGCGTGGGTGCCGGACTGGCCCAGGGCCTTGAGGTGGGGCATGTGGTCGAGGAGGCGGGGGGTGAGCCCGACAACGTCGAGGACGAGGAGGGGCGTGGGTGTGCCGGGTGTCCAGGCGGTGGTCATGGCAGCTCCTTGAGGCCGAGGTCGGTCAGGAGGTCGCGGGCGAGGGTGAGCTCGGCGGCGATGCCGTCGGCGAGCTGGGCGCGGGACCGGGGACGCAGTTCGGCGGGGAGTGCCTGCCAGGTGTACGTCTCGACCTCCAGGTGCCGGGTGAGTGGGCGCGCACCGCCGACGAGCCGGGTGAGTGTGGCGCGGAGCACGGGGAGGGTGGAGGTGAGCGGGAGTGCGGGCGGTGCGTGCAGGGGGACGTGGAAGTGGGCGCGCCAGGGGGCGCTGTCGGGCAGCGCCTCGCCGGTGATCGCTTCGTCGAGGTCGTCGGTGCCGCGCAGCCCGGCGGCGGTGGCGATGCGGGTCTGGTGGAGGAAGCGGGGTTCGGCGAAGGCGGCGAGGGCGGTCCGCACCTCGGGGAGGTGGGGGTGTTCGGCGTGCAGGGCGGCGGAGAGCTGGGCCTTGACGGCGGGGATGCCGGCGGCGGTGAGCGCGTCGAGGGCGGTGTCGGGGTCCTCGAAAGAGGTGGCGAGGTGGCAGGTGTCGATGCAGACGCCGATGCGGGGGTGGCCGATCGCGGTCAGGGGGGCGATGGCGTCGGCGGTGGTCTCGACCGTGCATCCGGGTTCGGGTTCGAGGCCGATCCGGATGGACTTCCCCGTGAGTTCGGCGAGGGCGTCGAGGCGTTCGCCGAGGGTGGTGAGCGCCGCGAGTGCGGTGCGGGCCGCTTCGGGATCGCCCGTGTACGGGGTGCGCCAGGCGAGGGGCAGGGTGGAGATGGTGCCCTCGGTAACGTCGTCGGGCAGGAGCGTGGCGAGCAGCCGGGCCAGATCGGTGGTGTGGGCGAGGCGTTCGGGGTCGGTCCAGTCCGGCTTGTAGACCCGGTACTTGACCTCCTCGGCGCCGAATCCTTCGTACGGGAAGCCGTTGAGGGTGACGACTTCGAGGCCGCGGCGGTCGAGTTCGGCGCGCAGGGAGCGCAGTTGCGACGGGTCGTTGATCAGGGTGCGGGCGGCGTCCCTGGCGAGCCAGAGGCCGATGCCGAGGCGGTCGCGCCCGAGCCTCTTGCGTACGGGTTCGCAGTGGTCGCGCAGTTGGGCGCGGACGCCCTCGAGCGTTTCGGCGGGGTGGACGTTGGTGCAGTACGCGAGGTGGACGACGGTGCCGTCGGGGTGGCGGAAGCGCATGGCCTCACTCCCCGCCGCGCAGGATGGAGTTGCCCTCGTGGAGCGGTTCGGGGGCCGCGGTGTCGAGGTGGAGGCGGCCGCTCCGGCCGTAGAAGGCGACGGGGTTGCGCCACAGGACCTGGTCGACGTCGTCCTCGGTGAACCCGGCGGCGAGCATGGCGTCGCCGACCCGTCGGGTCTTCAGCGGGTCGCTCTTCCCCCAGTCGGCCGCGGAGTTGACGAGGATCTTCTCGGTGCCGTGGAGCTTGAGGAGGGCGACCATGCGGTCCTCGTCCATCTTGGTGTCGGGGTAGATGGAGAAGCCGGCCCAGCAGCCGCTGTCGAGGGCGTCCTTCACCGTCGTCTCGTTGAGGTGGTCGAGCAGCACCGATTCCGGGGCGAGGTGGGACTCGCGTACGACGTCGATGGTGCGGCGCAGGCCGGCGAGCTTGTCGCGGTGCGGGGTATGGACGAGTGCGGGCAGCCCGTGGTCGGCGGCGAGCTGGAGCTGGGCGGCCAGTGCGTGGTCCTCGGCCGGGGTCATCGAGTCGTAGCCGATCTCGCCGACGGCGACGACGGAGTCCTTGACGAGATAGCGGGGCAGGGCGTCGAGGACCGGGGTGCAGCGGGGGTCGTTCGCCTCTTTGGGGTTGAGGGCGAGTGTGCAGTGGTGGGCGATGCCGTACTGGGCGGCGCGGAAGGGCTCCCAGCCGAGCAGGGCGTCGAAGTAGTCGAAGAAGCTGGCCGGCGAGGTGCGGGGCTGGCCGAGCCAGAAGGAGGGTTCGACCAGGGCGCGGACGCCGGCGTCGTACATCGCCTGGTAGTCGTCCGTGGTGCGGGAGGTCATGTGGATGTGGGGGTCGAAGATGCGCATCAGGACTCCTCCGTGGGGGCGGCGGGCGCGGCGGGGCCGGGGGCCGTGAGGGCGAGGACGTGGTGCAGGCCGGCGGGGACCGCACGGCCGGCCGCGATGCGTTCGGCCGCGAAGTCGCCCAGCATGCGGGCGAGTTCCGCGTCACCGCGCGATCTTCGGGCCAGGTCGTCGACGGCCTCGACGGGGACGCCGGTGAACAGGCACTTGAGGACGGCGTGGCGCCAGTTGTGCGGATCGAGGTGGGCGGCGGCGTACGGGCCGACCGCCGCCACGATCAGGGTGGTGTCGTTGGTGCGCAGGGCGTCCTCGACGAGCGGCAGGGCGGTCGGGCCGAGGTCCAGTGCGGGCAGGGTGAGCAGGACGGCGCGGCGTTCGGCGGCGGTGCCCTGTTCGTAGAGACGGGTCAGGGCAGGCAGGCCGGCCCGGGCCTCGATGAGCAGCAGGGCGCGTACGGAGTCGGCGTGTTCGAGTCCGCAGTGCCGGCCGGCGGCGGCGTACCGCAGCTCCCACGGAGGTACGGCGTAGCTGTCCGCGGGCGCCGTGTCCGCGTGGGATGCGGCGTGGGCTGCCTCGGCGAGCGCTTCGTCGAGCCAGGCGCGCGCGGCTCCGCCGAGCAAGGTGTCGAGTTCCTTGCGGGACAGGAGCGGGGTCGTCGGGGTGTTCGTCATGGTGTGCTCCCTTCGGCGGGCTCAGTGGTGCGACGGGCGGTGCTTGTTCAGGAAGTCCAGTGAGGTGCGGGCGAGTTCGGGGCCCGCGTGGGAGTGGCGGGGCAGCTCGACGACGGTGAGCCCGGTGTATCCGCTGTCACCGAGGGCGTCGAGTGCGGCGAGGACGGGCGGGAAGTCGATCTCGCCGTCGCCGAAGGGGAGGTGCTCGTGGACGCCGCGGCGCATGTCCTCGATCTGTACGTGGCGCAGCCAGGGGGCGGCGTCGTGGACGCAGTCGACGGGCAGCGCGGGCTCCAGGCACTGGCAGTGGCCGATGTCGAGGGTGAGTCCGAGGGGTTCGGGGTCGCCGCTCAGCACCCGGAGGTGGTGGAAGTCGGCGAGGTTGGCGAGGAGGTGTCCGGGCTCCGGCTCGATCGCGAGCGGCACTCCGGCGCGTTCCGCCGCGTCGAGGACCGGTGCGAGGGCCTCGGTGAGCCGCTGCCAGGCGGTGTCGGGCGCGGTGTCCGGGGGCCTGATGCCGCTGAAGCAGTGCACGGCGTGTGCGCCGAGTTCGGCGGCCACGTCGACGGCCCGTACGAGCAGCGCGGTCCTGGCGGCGCGGGCGTCGGGCTCCGGGTCGAGGAGCGAGGGGCCGTGCTTGCGGCGCGGGTCCAGGACGTAGCGGGCCCCGGTCTCCACCGTGACGCCGAGCCCCAGCTCCTGGAGCCGGGCCGCGACGCGGCGGGTGCGGGCGGCGAGGTCCGGGGCCATGGGGTCGAGGTGCATGTGGTCGAGGGTCAGGCCGACACCGTCGTAGCCGAGGTCGGCGAGGAGCCCGAGGGCGTCGTCCAGGCGCAGGTCGGTGAGTCCGTTGGTGCCGTAGCCGAGGCGGAGGGTCATGTGGGGCTCACCTTCCGGGAGAGGGCGCGTGCGAGCGGGACGAGGCCCATGACGGCGAGCGCGGAACCGGCCGCTCCGGCGCGGGCGGCGAGGGCGGCCTGGAGCGGGATCATCGCCCGGATGCCGCTGCCGACGGCGCGCTGGGTGAGGGGCGGCGACGGGTTGAGCGCGGCGTGGACGAGGGGGCGTGCGGCGGTGCGGAGGTAGGAGCCGGTGAGCGCGGTGAGAAGGAGACGCGCGGGGGCGTTGCGCGCGGGCTGCCGCTCATGCACCACGGAGCCGCCGATTCCGGCAACGGCCGCGAGGGCGGCGAGGGGTGCGGTGGCGGAGCCGCCCTGGGTTTCGTGGCGCGAGACGGTGGTGACCGCGTAGGTGTGCGCGCTCAGCAGGGCGGCGGCGGGCAGGGCGGCGCGGGCTGCTCGGGTCGCGGAACCCTGCCCCGCGGCCGTCGCTCCCAGCAGCAGGTCCAGGCCGCGCGCCGCCGCCATCGCGGCCGGGCCCGCCGGGGTGTGCTTGAGGCGGAGATCGTACGCCCAGACGGTGGCCGCGAGACCGGTGGCCACGCCCAGGGCCGGGCGGCCCGCGCGGGCGGCGAGGGCCAGCCCCGCCCCCGTCAGGGCGCCGGCCGCCGTGAGGGCTGCGCGGGGGGTGATCCGGCCCGAGGGGATCGGCCGGTGCGGCCGGTCGACGGCGTCCTCCTCGCGGTCGGCCCAGTCGTTGAGCGCCATGCCCGCCTCGTACAGGCAGAGCGAGGCGCCCACGGCCAGGGCGGTGGAGCGGTCGGGGTGCCGGCCGGCGGCCGCCGCACCCGCGAGGGCGTCGCCCGGGACGGTGAACAGTGCGGAGACCCTGAGCAGTTCCGCCCAGGCGCGTACCGTCACTTGTCGTCCCTCAGCCGCTCGGCGAAGGCGAGAAGCACCAGGTACTGCTCGGAGAGTGCGGCGGGTCCGCCGTCCGGGTCCTTGAAGTAGAAGCCGAGTTCGGGCCGCGGGCCGGTCAGTCCCACCTCGTGGGCGCGGGCCAGCAGCCGGGCCAGGTCGAGGACCAGGGGCGCGGCGAGGGCGGAGTCGCAGCCCTGCCAGGTGGTCTGGAGCACCATGCGGGCCCCGAGGAACCCGTCGAAGGCGATGTGGTCCCAGGCGGTCTTCCAGTCGCCGAGTGCGGGGACGTCGTCGATGTGGACCTCGCCCTCGGGGGCGGCCCCGAGTGTGTCGGCGAGGACGCGTTCCTTGCCGGCGTTCTTCGCCGCGGCGGCGGCCGGGTCGGCGAGCGCCGCTCCGTCCCCGCCGCCCAGCAGATTGGTGCCGGACCAGGCCCGTACGGGCAGGGCGCGCTGGACGAACATCGGGGCGAGCACGGAGCGCAGCAGTGTCTGGCCCGTCTTGCCGTCGCGGCCGGCGTGAGGAAGTCCGCCGGCCGCGACGGCGGTCCGGAGGGCGGGGCTGCGCAGCCCCGTGGAGGGGGTGAAGTTCACGTACGGACAGCCGGCCCGGAGCGCGGCGGCGGCGTAGAGCGAGCTGGCGGGCAGCCGTACGGCGTCGGCGGCGGGCGCCGGTTCGGTGGAGGAGACGTTGACGACGACGGTCCTGGCCAGGGCGTTGCGGCGGCCGAAGTCGGTGAGGTCGGCGGCGAACGTGGCGATGAGCTCCTCGTCCGTGCGGGTGTCGCCGGGAAGGGGCCCGCCGGTGCGGATCTCCGCGTCGGCTGCTGCGAGTTCGGACCGTACGGCCGAGGGGAGCCCGTGTGGCAGCACTCCCCCGGCGGCGAGTGCCTCGGCCCGTTTGGGGAGGGGGCAGTCCAGGGTGTCGTGGCCGCCGAAGACGAGGGAGGTCACGGGCGGCAGGCCGCTGTCGGCGAACGGGGCGGTCTCGGTGACCATGCCGGCCGCCGGGTGGAGTCCCGCCGCGATCGCCGCGCACCCCGCCGTGGCGGTGGTGGCGACGGAGCCGCGTGCTCCGATGAACCAGACTCCGGTACGAACGGCGTGTGCTGACACGGGCTGCCTCCCTGGCTGGGGGTCCTGGCTGGGCCGATCCGGTGGCGCTGTACGTGAAGGGGAAGGGGCTGCGGGCGGGGGGGGGGGGGGGGGGGCCCCCCCCCCCCCCCCCCCCGGGGCCCCCCCCCCCCCCCCCCCCCCCCGGCGGGGGGGGGGCGGGGCGGGACCACACGCCGGACGCCCCCGCGGGGTGGGGGCCCCCG
>NZ_JBITIE010000044.1:0-31368 GCF_044458665.1 Streptomyces sp. NPDC050422 | reverse complement strand
GCCCCCCCCCCCCCCCCCCCCCCCCCCCCCACCCCCCCCCCCCCCCCCCCCCCCCCCCCCCCCCCCCCCGCGCCCCCCCCCCCCCGCGGCTCTGTGCGTGGGCCTTGGGCGGCCGGCTGCGGGGACCAGATGTGCGGGCGCGCCGTGCGCCTGGCCCGGCCCCGGTCGGGCGCCGGCCAAAGATGTCCTCAATCGCCGAAGGGCTTGATTTTCTTCCTGGCCCGACACTGATGTGGCGGGCCAGGGGCTGATGGAGCAAGCCTGGAGCTGCGTTGCCAGGGGCGGTGGTTACGGTGTCAGGGGCGGACGCGGGGTGTCGTCCGGGTGGGAGGGTTCCTCGCGGATGACCTCGCCCTGGACGACCTTTCCGTCCGGGCGGTGGATACGAGCCTGCTGGAAGGCGTCCGAGAGGCTGCCGGGGCTGCCTGCCGCCTTCATGCGCCGTTCCAGTGAGCGCTCCGCGTACCTGCTGAGCGCCGAACGGACCGGCGGGACCAGGAGCAGCAGTCCGGCGACGTCCGAGATCATCCCCGGAATCATGATCAGCAGCCCGGCGAGCATCAGGAAGCCGTTGCCCCGGGTGCTCGGCGGGGCGGGCGACGAGCCGTCGGCCCCCGGCTGTCCCGGCATCTGCTGGAGCGTCTCGGTGAGATTGCGGAAGGCGCGGCGACCGGCCCGCTTCATCACCACGGCCCCGAGGACGACCCCGGCGACCAGGAGCAGCAGCACGGTGAACCCGCCTGCCACGTCCGCCACGACGGTGAGCAGCCAGATCTCCAGCACCGCCCAGGCGGCGATGGCGAGAGGAACGAAGGTCCGGGCGCGCGAGCGCTTGCGGGCGGTCGGGGGCGGTGTGCCGGTCGTCATGCCCCCAGTGTGCCTGGAAAAGCGTCCGAACGGGGTAAGGGGGCGGCGGAGAGCGGCGTCCGCTCCGGGGTCAGGACGTGCGGCGGCCGAGCACCCGGTTCGTACGCGTGGTGACGCCCCACGCCGTCACGCGCCAGAGTGCCTCGACCAGGATGTCCCGGCTCATCTTGGAGTCGCCGACCTCCCGGTCCACGAAGGTGATCGGGACCTCGACGACGTGGAAGCCCGCCTCGATGGAGCGGCGGGCCAGGTCGACCTGGAAGCAGTAGCCCTGTGAGGCGACCTCGTCCAGACCGATGCCCTGCAGCGTCTCGGTGCGGAAGGCCCGGTAACCGCCGGTGACGTCCCTCGTCTGCAGTCCGAGCAGCAGCCGGGAGTACGTGCTGCCACCGCGGGAGATCATCTCGCGGGACTTGGGCCAGTTGACCACCCGTCCGCCCGGGACCCAGCGGGAGCCGAGAACCAGGTCGGCACCCTTGAGGGCGGTGAGCAGGCGCGGCAGTTCCTCGGGCTGGTGGGAGCCGTCCGCGTCCATCTCGACGAGGACGCCGTAGTCGTGGTCCATGCCCCAGCGGAAGCCGGCGAGGTAGGCCGCGCCGAGCCCCTCCTTGCCCTTGCGGTGCAGCACGTGGACCTGGTCGTCGGTCGCGGCGATCTCGTCGGCGAGTTTCCCGGTGCCGTCCGGGCTGTTGTCGTCGGCAACGAGGATGTCGGCCTCCGGCACGGCGACGCGCACCCGGCTGACGATCGGCTTGATGTTCTCGGCCTCGTTGTAGGTCGGAATGATCACCAAAGCTCTGCCGAGCGGGCCGTATCGCCTCTGACCGCCGTCGTTCACTTACTGCCCCTTAAGTCCGTACGCAGATGCACACCATATCGAGAGCGGCACCTGCACAGAGCGACCCGGTCGGGCGGCGTGGGAAGCGGCGGCGGACAGAAGCACGGAAGTACGGACAGAACTGCGGATCGGGGCCCGGCGCCCTTCGGGCCGACCTGGGACCCGCCGGCTGCGGGTCGACCTAGAGCCGTTGTCTACTGAACGTCCGGGCCCCACCCGGGTCGCACCCTCCGCCCGGCTGAAACCTTCCCTCGCCCCCGAGGCGCGGGCGCTGAACCTGGCTGTCAGTGACGGTGCGCCGGTGCGGCACACCACCCCATGACCCAGCGGCGTTCGACGACTGCGTGGAGGTTTAACCGGTCGGACGTCCTGTGGTGGACTCGGCCGAACCTACCGGCCAGTGGGCGCATTCTGTCAATAGTCGCCTGACCTGCATCGTTTACCGAACTTGCCTGGTCAGTCCCGAAGATCCCCAGGTCGCGGCAGAACGGGAGCGACTTCGATCGGCGGTACGAAATGTCCGCACGTCACTCGTTCGGCCGTACGTAGACAGTTTGTCCGAAGACCACCGTGCGCAGGCAGACCGGGAGTTCGCCGCCCGGGCTGAGATCCGGCAGCCCTGGCGTACCCGACCTGGGGTCCGTCGACCAGCGCGCCACCCGGTCGTCCGGGGCCTGGACCACCAGCTCCTCGGTGCGCCAGACCGCGTAGTCGGCCGGGGCGCCGGGTACCAGGGTGCCCGCGTCGTCGCGGCCGACGGCTCGCCAGCCGCCCCTGGTGTGGGCGGTGAAGCCGGCCCGGACGGAGATCCGGTGCTCGAGTGTCCGGTGGAACGCGGCGGCCCGCACGGTCCCCCACGGGTCCAGCGGGGTCACCGGGCTGTCGGAGCCGAACGCGAGGGGCACACCGGCCCGCAGGAGCGCCGCGTACGGGTTGAGGGTCCTCGCCCGCCCGGCACCCAGCCGGCGGGCGTACATGCCCTCCTCACCGCCCCAGGCGGCGTCGAACGCGGGCTGGACCGAGGCGGTGAGGCCAAGCTCCGCGAAAGCGGCCACGGTCTCGGGCGTGAGCATCTCCGCGTGCTCGACGCGGTGCCTGGCGGCCCGTACCCGGCCGAGGCCCACCTTCTCGGCCGCCGTCCTGATGCCGTCGACGACGGCGGAGAGCGCCGCGTCGCCGATGGCGTGGAAACCCGCCTGGAGCCCGGCCTCGGTGCAGGCCGCGACATGGGCGGCGATCTGCGTGGCGTCCAGGTGGGCGGTGCCCGGGCCGGGCGCGTCGGCGTACGGCTCGTGGAGGCAGGCCGTGTGCGAGCCGAGCGACCCGTCGACGAAGAGGTCCCCCGCAGCGCCCACCGCACCGAGCTCCCGGATGCGCCGCGCGTCCTTCTCGTCGCCGACCTGTTCGGCCCAGTAGCCGAAGACCCGCGGCCCCGGTTCCCCCGCCGCCAGCTCCAGCAGCGAGGTGAAGTCCTCCTCGTCGGAGATGTCGGGGCCACCGCACTCGTGGACGGTCCCGATCCCGAGGGACGCCGCGTGAGCAAGCGCGGCGCGCTGGGCGGCGGCACGCTGACGGGGCGAGACGGCGCCGTGGGCGGCCGCGCGCACCGCATGGTGGGCGGCACCCGTCAGCGGCGCGTCGGGCCGGTAGCCGGGCATCGAGGCGGCCTGGGGGACGAGGTCGAGCAGCGCGGTGGTGACGACCGCCGAATGGACGTCGATCCGGGGCAGATAGACCGGCCGGCCGGCCGCCGCCGCGTCGAGCTCGGCGCGCGTGGGCGGGCGTTGCTCCGGCCAGCGCGTGGCGTCCCAGCCGTGCCCCAGAACCACCCGGTCGGCGGGGTGTGCCGCCACGTACGTCCGGACGAGGGCCAGGGCCTCGCCGAGGCTGCGGGCGCCGGACAGGTCGAGGCCGGTGAGGGCCAGACCGGTCGACGTGGTGTGGACGTGCGCGTCGGTGAACGCGGGAGTGACCAGGGCGCCGTCGAGGTCGACCACTTCGTCGACGCCGCTCGCGAAGGCGTCGGCGGCCCCTTCGGAGCCCACCCAGGCGACATGGCCCCGTTCGACCACCATGGCGGTGGCGAAGGGGTCGGCGGGGCTGTGGACGTCTCCACCGCGCAGCAGCACGGTGCGGTGTTCGCTCTGGGGGGCGGTGCTCTCGGTCATGAGGACCAGTCTCCCGCCTGCCGGGGTCCGCGCCGTGCGCGACCCCCCTTACGGCCCCACCCGTGACCGGCAGCGGGTGAAGCCGTCAGATCTGCGGCGGGCGCGCCTCGTAGGGCGTCGAGAGGACGACGGTGGTGCGGGTGGAGACACCGGCGAGCGAGCGGATCCGAGTGAGCAGATGCTCCAGCTCCAGGGGGGTCGCGACCCGCACCTTGAGGATGTAGTTCTCGTCACCCGCGACGCTGTGGCAGGCCTCCAGCTCCGGGACGCCGGCGAGCCGCTCCGCGATGTCGTCCGGCGCGCTCGGGTCGAAGGGCTTCACCGAGATGAACGCGGTCAGTGGCAGGCCGACGGCCTCGGGGTCGACGACCGCGGCATAGCCACGGATCACCCCGCGCTGCTCCAGCCTGCGGACGCGCTGATGAACGGCCGAGGTGGACAGGCCGGTGGCCTTGCCCAGGTCGGTGTAGCTCATCCGCCCGTCCTTGACGAGCAACTCCACGATTTGACGGTCCAGCTCCTCCATATGGATCAATCTATGGCCCCGCGCCCTCCAGGCACAGCCGTGGAGGGCGGTGAAGGGCACCTGCGGCAGGCATGTGACGAATGCCACAGGTTTACGCGCCGATAGCCGGGGCCCCTCGCGGTTACGGCAGATGCCCGCCGGGAAGTGCTTGCTGTGGTCGAGGCCGCGGCGCCTTGTCGGCCCACCCGAGGGGGGAATTTCCCATGCAGAGCCTGAAGCTCACCGGACGTACCGAACCGGAGCCCGTTGATCCTTTCGAGGACAGCACTCCCGACGCGTACGACACGTTCGAGATGTACCGGGTCGTCTGCCCGGACTGTGCGCAGCCCATCGCGCTCCTGGCGGACGAGGACGTACTGCCGGAGCACGCACTGTGCCCCACTCCGTGGAACCCGTTCGTCCTGACGGTGTGTGCCGGTACCGGCCGCGCCGCGGCGAAAGCCCGGCCCGCCGATGAGTCGGCCGACGCCCAGGAGCAGGAGACGGCCCTGCTGCTGACGCTCCCTCAGGGGCTCGACTGGAGGATGCAGCCGTTCTCGCACGCCGGGGGCGCCGGATCGCGTCCGCTCCGGGTGCCCGGGCAACTGCGCCGCGACGCCGCCTGAGGCAGGCGCCGACACGCCGGAGACGGAATCACCCGCACCACGACGACGGTCGAACCGGCGTGGTGCGGCTTTCCGTCGGCCCTCCGGCGCGGCGCACCAAGAGGAACTGCCGAACAGGCGCTCGAATCGGCCCGGCAGTGACCCGGCCCGGCCCCGCGCCGTTGGCCCGGTATGACCCTGCTGCACCCCACGGCCGGACCCGGTCGCCGCCGTCTCGCCGCTCCGGCATCCGAAGAATCGGTTCCGCAGTCCCCTGCCTCACCGACACCGTCGGAACCCACCCGGCCGGCACCTCACCCGGCGCCGCGCTCGGCACCCCACTCCACCGATCCGCCCATCTACCGGTCGCTGCTCCGGCACTGGGAAGGCACGGGCAGGACCCTGCCGGGCCGCCATGACCAGGAGTGGAACCGGATCATGACGACGCCCGTGTGGTCGGACCGGCCGCTGCGGGTCAGCGCGTCTCGGGCCCCGCAAGGTGGCGGGCGATGACCATCCGCTGGATCTGATTGGTGCCTTCGACGATCTGCAGCACCTTCGCCTCGCGCATCAGCCGCTCGACGGGGAAGTCCAGCGTGTAGCCGTATCCACCGAGCACCTGGACGGCGTCGATGGTGACCCGCATCGCGGCGTCCGTGCAGAACAGCTTCGCCATCGCCGCCTGCCGCGAGAAGGGGATCCCCGCGTCGCGCAGCCGGGCGGCCTCCAGGTAGAGCGCGCGGCCCGCCTCGATCTGGGTGGCCATGTCGGCGAGCATGAACCGCAAACCCTGGAAGTCCGCGATGGGGCGGCCGAACTGCTTGCGCCCCGTGGCGTACTCGACGGCCTCGTTCATCGCCGCCTGGGCCACGCCGATGGCACAGGCGGCGATGCCCAGCCGGCCGGAGTCGAGCGCGGACAGGGCGATCGCGAAGCCCTGCCCCTCCTCGCCGATCCGGCGTGCGTCGGAGATCCGTACGCCGTCGAAGTGCAGCTGGGCGGTGGGCGAGCCCTTCATCCCCATCTTCTTCTCGGGAACGGCGGCGCCGAGGCCGGCCGCGTCACCCGGGACGAGGAAGGCGGTGATTCCGCGCGGGCCCTCGACGCCCGTACGAGCCAGGACCGTGTAGAAGTCGGCGATGCCGCCGTGCGTGATCCACGCCTTGGTGCCGGTGATGACCCAGTCGTCGCCGTCCCGGACGGCCTTGGTGGTCAGCGAGGCGGCGTCGGAGCCCGAGGCGGGTTCGGAGAGGCAGTAGGCGCCCAGCAGGCCGCCCGCGAGCATCGCCGGAAGGTGTTCGGTCTGCTGGTCCTTGGTGCCGTAGCCGGCGACCGCGTGGCAGGCGAGCGAGTGGACACTGACGCCGAGTCCGACGGTGAGCCGGGCGGCGGCGAGCTCTTCGAGGACCTGGAGGTAGACCTCGTACGGCTGGTCCCCGCCTCCGTGGGCGGAGTCGTAGGGCAGGCCGAGCAGACCGGACTCGGAGAGCAGAGTGAAGACTTCGCGCGGGAACCGGCCCGCGTCCTCCTCCTCGGCGGCCCGCGGCACGATCTCCCGCTGGGCGATGTCGCGGACGAGTGCGACGAGCTGCCTGGACTCCTCGGTGGGCAGACGGCGTTCCACCAATTGCGGGGCACGGTCGGACATGACGGCGCTCTCCTCCCTGTCGGGCGTTGCGGCGGTCGCGCGCGCGGGGTGTGAGCGGCGCCGCCGGGGGATCTCCGGACGATGCCCGGAAAACACTGCTGCCCAGCCGATGTTGCCCTCCCGGATTACGAGAGGTGCAGGCCGGCGGCTGTGGCGGCTTGAGTATGCCCGATCGGACGGCATCCGTCACCGGTTGACAGAACACGTCCAGAAAGAGCCGGTGACCGCCGGGACGATCACCGAATTGGTCCGAACCATTGACCCAACTGGTCTAGTCCATCTACGGTTTCCAGCGAAACCGGCTTTCCGCGTTCATGCCAAGTTCGGGTGTTCGCCGAGAGCCGGCCGTCCACTGGCACGTCCCCTCCCCCACGAGGAGCAACCATGACCGGACTTCATCGCCCGGGAGCCCGCCTCCGGGCTCTCGCCGCCGCGGCCTGTACCGCCGCCCTGGGCGCCGCCCTGCTGGGCGTCGCGGGCACCGGGCCCGCCGGAGCGGCCCCCTCCGCCCAGCAGGCCCCCACCGCCCAGCAGGCCGCCGCACCGGCAGCAGCGCCGGCCACCCCCACAGCGGCCGGCAACAAGGTGGTCGGATACTTCACCAACTGGGGTGTCTACCAGCGCAATTACCACGTGAAGAACGTCGAGACCTCCGGCTCGGCCGACAAGCTCACACACATCAACTACGCCTTCGGCAACGTCCAGGGCGGCAAGTGCACGATCGGCGACTCCTACGCCGACTACGAGAAGGCGTACACCGCCGACCAGTCGGTCGACGGGGTCGCTGACACCTGGGACCAGGAGCTGCGCGGCAACTTCAACCAGCTGCGCAAGCTGAAGAAGCTGCACCCGGAGCTCAAGATCATCTGGTCGTTCGGCGGCTGGACCTGGTCCGGCGGGTTCGGTGAGGCGGCGCAGAACCCGGCCGCGTTCGCCAAGTCCTGCCACGACCTGGTCGAGGACCCCCGCTGGGCCGATGTCTTCGACGGCATCGACATCGACTGGGAGTACCCCAACGCCTGCGGTCTGACCTGCGACACCAGCGGCCGTGACGCGTACGGCAACCTGCTGTCCTCCCTCCGTACCGAGTTCGGCACGGACGACCTGGTCACTTCGGCGATCAGCGCGGACGGCTCCGACGGCGGCAAGCTCGACGCCGTCGACTACGGCGGCGCGTCGAAGTACGTCGACTGGTACAACCCGATGACGTACGACTTCTTCGGCGCCTGGGACGCGAAGGGCCCGACGGCCCCGCACTCCCCGCTCACCTCCTACACGGGCATCCCCAAGGAGGGCTTCAACAGCGAGGCGGCCATCGACAAGCTGAAGGCGCAGGGCGTCCCGGCCTCGAAGCTGCTGCTCGGCATCGGCTTCTACGGCCGCGGCTGGACCGGCGTCACCCAGGACGAGCCTGGCGGCACCGCGACCGGTGCGGCCCCGGGGACGTACGAGGCGGGCATCGAGGACTACAAGGTCCTCAAGAACAGCTGCCCCACGACCGGCACCGTCGCCGGCACTGCGTACGCGCACTGCGGCACCAACTGGTGGAGCTACGACACCCCCGCCACCATCGGCACCAAGATGGCGTACAAGAACCAGCAGGGTCTGGGCGGCACCTTCTTCTGGGAGCTCAGTGGTGACACCACCGACGGCGAGCTGATCAGGGCGATCGACTGACGCCGGCGACACGGCAGGCATGACGAGGGGCGGGGAGCCGGGCGGGCTCCCCGCCCCTCGTCACGTGCCGGGACGGACACGGGTCACATGAGGCCGAGCTGCGTGACGAACATGGCGATGACGACGACGAGCGTCCAGCCCAGGAGGTTCTCCAGCAGCTTGGAGCCGTCCTCGGGCCCGCCGGTCCGCACGCGGCGGCGGGCAGGGGTGGTGGTTGCGGCAGCAGTCGCGGTCATGGCATCTCGTTCGGTCGGCCGGCAGTCGGTGTCCCCCGAGGACCCGACCACAGTGCCAGCCGGACGGGCCCGCGGGGTAGAGAGCTGCGTCACTGCCCCGGAGCCCGCCGACCCCGTCAGCGGATGCCGACGGCCGCCAGGGCCCGGCGCTGGACGGGTGTCGGGTGGGCGGGGAAGTACAGGTAGCAGACGCCACCTGTGCCCGACGACACATTGCCGCTCGCGTTGTAGCGCTTGGTACGGAGCCAGATCGTCTCCCACTCGTGCCGCAGGTAGACACGCCGCACGGCCTCGTCGCTGGGCGACGCCGGGTCGTTGGCGATCACGTCACCGTCCTCGGTGAAGCCGATCACCGTCATCAGGTGGCCGGAGGTGCCGTATCCCGCACCGGTCAGCTCGGTCTTGAGGAACGACTGCGACGTTATGACCGGGATGCCTGCCCGGACCAGGGTCTCCAGGTCCTCCAGCGAGCCGAGCCGCGTCACCACGGCGCTCATGTCCTCGTACGTCGCCGCGTAGGCGGCGTTGAACGGCCAGTTCCCGCAGCCCTCGTACTGGTTGTCGTACGTGAAGCGGGCCGCGTGGCAGACCTGCGGGTCCGCCAGCCCCGGCTTGACCCAGGACAGGTCCTCGGCGCTGGGCCTGCGGCCCCAGTACTCGACGATCATCTGCGAGGAGGTGGGGCTGCACCACGCCTCGCCGCCGTTGTCGTACTCGGGGTACTGCCCCACGTGCACGTTCTGCGAGTAGCGCGGCACCGGCAGTTCCCGGGCTAGGCCGGGCGTGGAGGCGGGCACGGTGAAGCGGTCGGGGATGTCCGAGGCCATGGCGCCCAGGCGCCACACCGTGGGCGTCAGCCGGGTTCCCGGTGTGCGGTACAGCGTCAGCCGCAGCCGGTAGGACAGCAGGCGCAGACCGCTCGCCGCGTCGTCCACCGAGAAGGTGTCGGTCCAGATGGAGCTCTTGCCGTCGGTCTGGTCGTCGACGGAGGTGCGGCGGATGTCGCCGTCGCCCGCGGCCCAGCGGCCCATGACGTACCAGGGCGTCTCGGTGCCGTCCGAGTAGCCGCCCCGAAGTTCGATCTGGATCCAGGTGCCGGCGGGCGTGTCCGCGTTCCAGGATGCGATGACCTCGGTGGCCGGGACGGTGGAGCGGTGGGCCGGTGAGGTCCAGGTGGCGTAGTCCCACGCCGCGGTGGTGCCGGTGTGCGGGTCGGTGTAGTCGGTTCGCCCCAAGGGGTGGCCGATCACCAGCCCCGCCCGGCGGCCGGCGACGGCACGGGTCCCGGCGCCGGAACCGCAGCGCCAGTCGGTGTACGTGGTCCATGCGTGGTTGTCCACGAGTGATGCTGCCGCCGAAGGTGCGTCGGGCCGGGTACGAGGTGGCGCCGCGGCGGCGGAAGCGGCGGAGGACACCGTTCCGGCGCCGGCCGCTGCCGCGATCGCTGCGGTGAGCACGGTTCTGCGTGAGGTCGGACTGGGCATGGGCGAGACCCCCGGTCGTAAGCGGAATGGGGCTGCAGGTGCACGACAGTGGGCCAACTATCGCGGGTCGTCCCCCGGTTCGGCCAGCGATTCGGCTCGCGTCGACGGACCAATATGGGTCTGGACCACTGGCGTGACCTGCGGCTGCTTCTCGCGGGCCACCGGCTCGTACGCTGGGCACATGAACGACCTCTCGCGCCTTGCCGCACGGCTGCGCACCCTGCCGCCGTCGTGCGGGCCGGTCCGGCTGATCGCCGTCGACGGCCACGCGGGGTCCGGCAAGAGCACCTTCGCGGCCCGGCTCTCGGCCGCGCTCGGCGACGCCCCCGTGCTGCACCTGGACGACCTGGCCACCCACGAGGAACTATTCGACTGGACCGGCAGGCTTCGGGAGCAGGTGACCGGCCCGCTGTCGCGTGGCGAGACCGCCCACTACGCGCCGTACGACTGGACGGCGCGCGGCTTCGGACCGCCGCGCGCCCTGCCTCCGGCCCCGCTGGTGCTGATCGAGGGCGTCGGGGCGGGACGGCGGGCCCTGCGCCCCGCACTGGCCCGGCTGCTGTGGATGGACCTGCCGGCCGCGGAGTCCTGGGAGCGGGGACGGCGGCGGGACGGGCCGGCGCTGAACACCTTCTGGGACGGCTGGACGGCCGCCGAGACGGCTCATTTCTCGGCCGATCCCTCGCGTCCCTGGGCCGACGCTCTGGTACGCCAGTTGCCTGTGGGGTACGAGTGGCTGGAGGGAACCCCTACGACAGCAGTAATGAACCATTCCGTCACCCCCCGTGATCAACCGGCCCCGCCATACTGAGCAGTCGGAAATCGGACCGGAAGTGCCTCAACTCTGCTTGACCCGGGGGCGGTACAGGTCTTACGTTCTCAATGTGCGGCTTTTCGGAGCCCCCGCAGACGCGAAGCCCCCGGTTGTTCCCCCGTGATCGGGGGCTTCGCTCTGTGCCCGACGCCGGTTTCCGGCCCCACCGCGCCCCCTTCCGCTCACCGTGGGTCACGGCCCGTCTTCGGCGTGCGGCGCCCTTAGTCGCACACTCCCTGCGCAGGTACGATGCCTCTCGGTGCGGTCAATTCCCGTCCATGGCACAGTGATTCGGCGCGCCTCGGCGGGCCGCCGTGCGGCGGGACATCCTGGGGGCACGGTTTGTGGGGGACCTGATGGACATCGGCACGCAGGGCGCACAGGCCCCGGCCGACCTCGCGTGGCTGCGCGGCGTGGACGCCTACACGATGGGCGCTTATCCGCAGGCCGAGGAGGAGTTCAGAGCCGCGGTGCGCCTCGATCCCGGCATGGCGGACGCCTGGCTCGGCCTCCACGCGCTGCGGGTCGACACGACGGCGGCGCTGCTGCACATGTACCGCCATCGCGACCGCTTCGGCGATCAGCGTGGGCGGTACCGGCGCACGCTCAACTCCTGGTACTGGCTGGGCTGGTGGGTGCAGCCGGTCCTGGAGAGCCCGCGCGACCTGCTGCTCGCGCACGCCTCGCACTGGCTGGACGGCCGCCATGTGGCCGAACTCGACCGGGCGTTGGCCGGCCTGCCACCGGTGGACGCCGACCCACAGGTCCGCTTCCTGCACGCCTGCCGCTCCTACCTCGTCAAGGACTGGGAGCAACTCGTACGCCATACGGAGCAATTGACCGACGATCCGCTGCTGGGCATCGAGGCCGGGCTCTTCGGCGGCATGGCGCGGGTACGGCTGGAGATGTACGGGCAGGCCGAGCCCCTGCTGTCCACCGCGCTGATGCGCTGCCGCAGCGAACAGCCGCAGCGCAAGGAACTGCGCTACTGGCTGGCCCGCGCGCACGAGGGCACGGGGCGCAGCGCGGCCGCGCTGCCCCTGTACCGGGCGGTCCACCGGATCGACCCCGCGTTCATGGACACGTCGGCGCGGCTGGCCGCGATTGCGGACTACGACGGGCTGGACGGCTCCGAGGAGGTGTCCGGCCTCGCCGCCGTCTCGCTGACCGGCCTGGGCGCCGACGGTACGTTCGCGGAGGTGCAGCCGGAGGGCGACTCACTGCTGGGCACCGACCTGGTGGACGGCAGGGAACTGCGGCCGGGCGTCGAGGCGCAGGACCTGCCGGGCGTCGGGGTCTCGCCGCCACCGGGCGGGGCCCGGCAGAGGACAGCAGTCCCGGGTCAGTCCGCGCCGCAGCCGTTCCCGGCCGGCCCCAGCGATCCGGCGCTGCTCGCCGAGGCACTGGCGGAGCTGGAGCGGATGGTCGGTCTGGAACCGGTGAAGCGGCAGGTCAAGGCGTTGTCGGCGCAGCTGAACATGGCGCGGCTGCGGGCGGGCCAGGGGCTGCCCGTACAGCCGCCGAAGCGGCACTTCGTCTTCTCTGGACCGTCCGGCACCGGCAAGACGACGGTGGCCCGGATCCTGGGCCGGGTGTTCTACGCCCTGGGCCTGCTCGGCGGGGACCATCTGGTCGAGGCGCAGCGGGCGGACCTGGTCGGCGAGTTCCTGGGCCAGACGGCGGTGAAGGCCAACGAGCTGATCGACTCGGCACTGGGCGGGGTGCTCTTCGTCGACGAGGCGTACAGCCTCTCCAACACCGGGTACAGCAAGGGCGACGCGTACGGCGACGAGGCCCTGCAGGTCCTCCTCAAACGCGCGGAGGACAACCGGGACCATCTCGTCGTCATCCTGGCCGGCTACCCGGAGGGCATGGACCGGCTGCTCTCCACCAACCCTGGGCTCTCCTCGCGCTTCACCACGAGGGTGGACTTCCCCAGCTACCGGCCGCTGGAGCTCACCTCCATCGGCGAGGTGCTGGCCGCGGAGAACGGGGACGCGTGGGACGAGGAGTCGCTGGATGAGCTGCGCTCCATCAGCGGCCACGTCGTCGACCAGGGCTGGCTCGACGAGCTGGGCAATGGGCGCTTCCTGCGCACGCTCTACGAGAAGAGCTGCGCCTACCGCGATCTGCGGCTCTCGGGATACGCGACGGTGCCGACGCGGGACGATCTGGCGACGCTGCGGCTGCCGGATCTGATGCAGGCGTACGGCGAGGTGCTCTCCGGTCGGGGGCCGGTGGGGCGGGGCCGGCAGGAGCCGCCGGAGATGTGAGGCGGTCCCGTTCCCCGGCCGCCGGGAGACGAGGCTCCCGGCGGCCGGGGAGACGCTAGGTCCTGTCTGGAGTTCCCCCGGCGTCACGGCGTCCGGTGCCGCCGCCTCCGGCGTTGTCGTCAGTCGCCTTGGATCCGCGTCGACTCCCTCCTCCGCCTTGGATCCGACGGCACCGGACACCGCTCCTTCTCCCGCGCTGGAACTCCAGACAGGACCTAACCGACCAGGGCGGACACCTCGTCCGAGCCGGTCTGCCGCTCCTCGGTGCGGCGCGGCTCCGAGACCCGGTGGGCCGGGTCCCGTACCTCTCCGACCAGCATCTCCAGGACGTCCTCCATGGCGACCAGGCCGAGCACGCGGCCCGACGCGTCGGCGACCTGGGCCAGATGCGTCGCCGCGCGGCGCATCACGGTCAGGGCGTCGTCCAGGGGCAGCTCGGCCCGCACGGTCGCCATCGGACGCCACACGTGCTGCGGGACGGCCCGCTCACCGTCCTCCAGGTCGAGGACGTCCTTGACGTGCAGGTAGCCCATGAACGGGCCGCCGCCCTCCGCGCAGACGGGAAAGCGCGAGTAGCCGGTCCGTACGGTGAGCTCCTCGATCCGGCGCGGGGTGACGGAGGGGTCCACCGTCACCAGAGCCGCCCGGCGCAGGAGGACATCGGTGACGGGCCTGCTGCCCAGCTCCAGGGCGTCCTCCAGCCGTTCCTGCGCCTCCGGCTCCAGGAGCCCGGCCTGCCCGGAGTCCTCGACGAGCCGGTTGAGCTGCTCGCTGGTGAAGACGGCCTCCACCTCGTCCTTCGGTTCGACACCGAAGAGCCGGAGCACCAGCCGGGCGCAGGCGCCCAGCGCGGAGGTGACGGGACGGCAGAGACGGGCGAAGCCGACGAGGCCGGGACTGAGCCACATCGAGGTCTTCTCGGGCGCCGCCATCGCCAGGTTCTTCGGGACCATCTCACCGATGACGAGGTGGAGGAAGACGACGAAGACCAGCGCCAGCACGAAGCCGAGCGGGTGGATCAGTCCTTCGGGCAGGTGCACCGCGTGGAAGACCGGCTCCAGCAGATGGGCGACGGTGGGTTCCGCGACGGCGCCGAGGGTCAGCGAGCAGATGGTGATGCCGAACTGGGCGGCCGCCATCATCTGCGGCAGGTTCTCCAGGCCGTACAGCACCTGGCGGGCCCGGCTCGACCCGGCTGCCGCGAGAGGTTCGATCTGACTGCGACGCACCGAGACGAGAGCGAACTCCGCCCCGACGAAGAAGCCGTTCGCCAGGACGAGGAGTCCGGCGAAGAGCAACTGGAGCAGGCTCATCGCACAGCCTCCAGAACGCGACGGGACGCCCGCGGCGTGGCGGCCGGGGCAGGCGAGTCGGCCAGGCGCACGAAGCGGACCTTCTCGGCCCGGTAGTGGCCGACCTGACGGACGGCGATCCGCCAGCCGGGCAGTTCCGCCCGGTCACCGGGGGCGGGGATCCGGCCGAGCAGGTCGGCGACCAGCCCGGCGACGGTCTCGTAGGGGCCGTCGGGCACGTCCAGGCCTATCCGGCGCAGGGTCAGTACCCGGCAGCTGCCTTCGGCGTCCCAGGCGGGCCGACCGTCCTCGGGGACCGCGGCGGCCAGCTCGGGACGGTCGGCGCCTTCGGCGTCGTGCTCGTCCCGTACCTCGCCGACGAGCTCTTCGATGATGTCCTCCAGCGTGACGACACCGGCGGTGCCGCCGTACTCGTCGACCACGACGGCGATCGGCTGCTCGTTGCGCAACCGCTGGAGCAGTTGCTCGACGGGCAGGCTCTCCGGCACCAGCAGCGGCGGCACGGCGATCCGGCCGGCCGGGGTCCGCAGGCGCTCATGGGCGGGGACTGCCAGCGCGTCCTTGAGGTGGATCATGCCGACGACCTCGTCGATGCGGTCCTGGTAGACGGGGAAACGGGAGAGGCCGGTGGCCCGGGTGAGGTTGAGGACGTCCGCCGCGGTCGCGGAGGACTGCAGGGCGCTGACCTTCACGCGCGGGGTCATCACGTGCTGGGCGGTGAGCCCGGCGAGCGACAGGGTCCGTACGAAGAGGTCCGCCGTGTCCTGTTCGAGGGTGCCGGCCTCGGCCGAGTGCCGCGCGAGGGAGACGAGCTCCCCCGGCGTACGGGCGGATGCCAGCTCCTCGGTCGGTTCGACGCCCAGGAGCCGGACCAGCCGGTTGGCGACGGTGTTCAGCAGGCCGATCACCGGGCGGAAGACCCGGGTGAAGCCCTGCTGGGGCCCGGCGACGAACCGCGCGACCTGGAGCGGCTTGGAGACCGCCCAGTTCTTCGGTACGAGTTCGCCGATGACCATCTGGACGGCCGCCGCGAGCAGCATGCCGATGACGACGCTGATGCCGGGGACGGCACCGTCGGGCAGACCGGTCAGGGACAGGGGGCCTTCCAGCAGCTGGGCGAGGGCCGGCTCGGCGAGCATGCCGACCACCAGTGAGGTGATCGTGATGCCGAGCTGGGTGCCGGAGAGCTGGAAGGAGAGTTCGCGCAGGGCGTCGACGACGGTTCGGGCCCGTCGGTCGCCCTCGGCGGCGGCGCGCTCGGCGTCCGCCCGTTCCACGGTGACGAGCCCGAATTCGGCTGCCACGAAGAATCCGTTGGCGAGGATGAGAAGGAATGCCGCACTGAGAAGCAGCAGGGGGGTGGTCATGCCGCCGCCTCCACAGAGGGGGCGGCGCAGGTACTACCGGACGATCCGTCCATTGCTGGAGGGAGTCACTCCTTGGGTCGCAGGAAAGCCCCGCGGGCCTCGGGGGCCTCTGGTGCGGGGCGGGGCGCACAGGGCGCCGCCACCCTCCAGAGTAATCAACGAGAGGCCCTGAGGGGCAGGGGGCTCAGCGGTTGTCCGTGCCGGTGCCGCGGTTCTCGGCGAGGGCGCGGAGCGTTCGGGCGTCGCGGATGGCCTGTGCCTTGGCGATTCCGGGCTGGATCCCGAGGGCGGGCATGCTGGTCCCGTCGCTGAGGTCGAGGAAGACCCACGGGTCGCCGGCGCGCAGGTTGACGCGGACGATCTCCGCCCAGGACAGCCGCCGGGTACGGGTGAGATTGACCACGGTCACCCCGCTCTCGTCCGCCACGATCTTGGGGCGGCTGAGCAGCGCCAGGACACCGAAGAAGAGCAGCGCGGCGAAGACGAAGCTGGCCCGCTCGCCCCCGCTGAGCTGTTCCAGGGCGAAGGCGACGACGGTGATGACGGCGAACATCGCCGCCCCGACGCTCAGCAGGACCACCCGCGTCAGGGTGGGCCGGAAGGTGACCGGCAGGGCGGGGAGTGCGGGGGCTGACATGGTCTTCTTCCGTCCGGCCGTCAGAGGCGGCAGGCGTGGATGGCCGTGGTGAGGATGGCACGCGCGCCGAGGTCGTACAGGTCGTCCATGATCCGCTGCGCCTCCTTGGCGGCGACCATGGACCGGACGGCGACCCAGCCCTCGTGGTGCAGCGGGGAGATCGTCGGCGACTCGAGGCCCGGGGTGAGGGCCACGGCGCGCTCCAGGTGCTCGACGCGGCAGTCGTAGTCCATCATCACGTAGCTGCGGGCCACCAGGACGCCCTGGAGGCGGCGCAGGAACTGCTGGACCTTGGGGTCGTCGTCGGGGGCGCCGGTACGGCGGATGACGACCGCCTCCGACTTCATGATCGGCTCGCCGATGACCTCGAGTCCGGCGTTGCGCAGGCTGGTGCCGGTCTCGACGACGTCGGCGATGATCTGGGCGACGCCGAGCTCGATGGCGGTCTCGACGGCGCCGTCGAGGTGGACGACGGAGGCGTTGACGCCGGTCTCGGCCAGGTGCTTGGCGACGATGCCCTCGTAGGAGGTGGCGATCGTCATGCCGTCGAAGTCCTGCGGGCCCGCAGCGGTGCCGGGCTTGGTGGCGTAGCGGAAGGTGGAGCGGGCGAAGCCGAGCTGGAGGATCTCCTCGGCTTCGGCGCCGGAGTCCAGCAGCAGGTCGCGACCGGTGATGCCGATGTCGAGGCGGCCGGAGCTGACGTAGATCGCGATGTCGCGCGGGCGCAGGTAGAAGAACTCGACCTGGTTCCCGGGGTCGACGAGGACGAGCTCCTTGGACTCCTTGCGCTGCTGGTAGCCCGCCTCATGGAGCATCGCCATCGCAGGCCCGGAGATAGCACCCTTGTTGGGGACGGCGATGCGCAGCATGAGGTCGGGTTTCCTTTGCGACAGGGGTCTGGGACGTCGGGCGGGTGCGAAGGTCGTACTCAGAGGTGGGCGTAGACGTCGTCGAGGGAGATTCCGCGCGCGACCATCATCACCTGGACGTGGTACAGCAGTTGCGAGATCTCCTCGGCGGCCGCGTCCTTGCTCTCGTGCTCGGCGGCCATCCAGACTTCGGCGGCCTCCTCGACGACCTTCTTGCCGATGGCATGCACGCCCTTGTCCACCAGTTCGGCGGTGCGGGAGGTGGAGGGGTCGCCGTTGGCGGCCTTGAGCTGCAGCTCGGCGAAGAGCTCTTCGAAGGTTTTGTTCGCCATGATGTCCTCAAGAATAAGGGGTGCCGGACCCGCACTCAGCGCCAGGGTTCGCTGACCGAGCGCAGTGTGGTGGCGGTGGCGACGGCGGCGGTGACCGCTTCGTGCCCCTTGTCCTCGTTGGACCCGTCCAGGCCGGCCCGGTCGAGTGCCTGCTCCTCCGTGTCACAGGTGAGGACACCGAAGCCGACGGGGACGCCGGTGTCGACGGCGACCTGGGTGAGGCCGTTGGTGACCCCGTGGGACACGTATTCGAAGTGCGGGGTGCCGCCGCGGATGATCACGCCGAGGGCGACGATCGCGTCGTAGCCGCGGCCGGCCAGCACCTTGGCGACGACCGGAAGCTCGAAGCTGCCGGGGACCCTCAGCAGGGTCGGCTCGTCGATGCCCAGCTCGTGCAGCGCGCGCAGTGCACCGTCGACGAGGCCGTCCATGACCTTCTCGTGCCACTGCGCCGCGACGACGGCGACGCGCAGGTCACCGCAGTTGCGTACGGACAGTTCGGGTGCGCCCTTGCCGCTCATGTCTCTCCTACTTCGTTCCGGATGCGTGCTGGTGTGTTACTGGTTGCCGCAGGTCGACGCGGTGGCGGCGTCGAGCCAGGGCAGGTCGTGGCCCATGCGGTCGCGCTTGGTGCGCAGGTAGCGCAGATTGTGCTCGCCCGCCTGGACGGGCATCGGCTCACGGCCGGTGACGGTCAGGCCGTGCCGCAGGATCGCGGCGGTCTTGTCGGGGTTGTTCGTCATGAGCCGCAGGCTGTGGACGCCGAGGTCCTTGAGGATCTGGGCGCCGGCCGCGTAGTCCCGGGCGTCGGCGGGCAGGCCGAGCTCCAGATTGGCGTCGAGGGTGTCGACGCCGCGCTCCTGCAGTTCGTACGCGCGCAGCTTGGACAGCAGTCCGATGCCACGGCCCTCGTGGCCGCGCAGATAGACGACGACGCCGCGGCCCTCCTCCGTGATCCGCCGCATCGAGGCCTGCAGCTGGGGGCCGCAGTCGCAGCGCTGGGACCGGAAGATGTCGCCGGTCAGGCACTCCGAGTGGACTCGGACCAGGACGTCCTCGCCGTCTCCGATGTCGCCGTGGACCAGGGCGACGTGCTCGACGCCGTCCACGGTGGAGCGGTAGCCGTACGCGGTGAAGGCGCCGAAGTCGGTCGGCAGCCGCACCTCGGCCTCACGGCGGACGGTCGGCTCGGAGGTTCGCCGATAGGCGATCAGGTCCTCGATGGAGATGATCGTCAGCCCGTGCTTGCGGGCGAACGGGACCAGCTGCGGCAGCCGCAGCATGACGCCGTCCTCCCCCGCGATCTCGACGATCGCCCCGGCGGGCCGCAGGCCGGCGAGCCGGGCGAGGTCGACGGCGGCCTCGGTGTGGCCGTTGCGCACGAGTACGCCGCCGGAGCGGGCGCGCAACGGGAAGACGTGGCCGGGGCGCACGAAGTCGCCGGGGCCGGCCGCGCCGCCCGCGAGCAGCCGGAGCGTGATGGCCCGATCGGCGGCGGAGATGCCGGTGCTCACGCCGTGGGCGGCCGAGGCGTCGACGGAGACAGTGAAGGCGGTCTTCATCGACTCCGTGTTGTGCGCGACCATCTGCGGCAGTTCGAGCCGTTCCAGCTCGTCGTTCTCCATGGGCGCGCAGATGAGTCCGCGGCACTCGCTCATCATGAAGGCGACGATCTCGGGCGTTGCCTTCTCGGCGGCGATGACGAGGTCGCCCTCGTTCTCCCGGTCCTCGTCGTCGACGACCACGACGGGCCGGCCGGCGGCGATGTCACGGATGGCCTGCTCGACGGGGTCGAGGGAGAGGTCCTCGGCGGGTGCTTCGTGATCGCGGTGCAACCAGGTGGGCTGGGCAGTCATGCCGTGGCTCCTTTCAGAGCGGGTGTCCGCGTACGCAGCCACCAGTCGCGCATGCCCCACAGGACGAGGGCCCCGTAGACGACGTAGATGAGACCGGAGAAGGCGAGACCGCTGTGGAAGTTGAGCGGTACGCCGACCAGGTCGACGAGGAGCCAGGCGAACCAGAACTCGACCATGCCGCGGGCCTGGGCGAGCATCGCCACGAGAGTTCCGGCGAATATGTACGCGTCCGCCCACGGGCTCCAGGAGAGCGAGGGGAACGCGGTGAACAGGCCGCCGACCGCCAGGGTGCCGAGAGCGGCGCCGCCGAGCAGGTAGCCGCGCTCGCGCCAGGTGGCGAACCGTACGGCGATGGAGCCGTCCTGGGCCTGCTGCCGGCCGCGGGACCACTGCTGCCAGCCCCAGACGGCCACGGCGATGACGATGACCTGCTTGCCGACGCTGCCCGCCTGGTGGACGGAGACGTTGGCGGCGACCAGCACCGCGCCGGACAGGAGCTGGGCGGGCCAGGTCCAGATCGAGCGGAGCCAGCCCAGGGTCAGGGCGATCAGACCGATCGTGTTGCCGATCATGTCGGACCAGATGATGTGCTGGTCGAAGACGGTGAACGCCTCCGAGTTCAGCCAGTGCAGGGCGCTCACTTCGCCGTCTCCCCCGGTTCCTGCGCCGAGTTGCCGAGCAGCCGCTCGACGTACTTCGCGATGACGTCCACCTCCAGGTTGACCGGGTCGCCGGGCCCCTTGATGCCGAGCGTGGTCAGGGCGAGGGTGGTGGGAATGAGGCTGATGGTGAAGTAGTCGGGTCCGGCGTCCACCACGGTCAGGCTCACGCCGTCGACGGTGATCGAACCCTTCTCCACCACGTAGCGGGTCAGGTCCGCCGGCAGGGAGATCTTCACGATCTCCCAGTTCTCGGAGATCTTGCGTTCGACGATGCGGCCCGTGCCGTCGACGTGCCCCTGGACGATGTGTCCGCCGAGCCGGCCGCCGAGCGCCATCGGGCGCTCCAGGTTGACCCGGGAGCCGGTCGCCAGTGCGCCGAGGCTGGAGCGGTTCAGGGTCTCGGCCATCACATCGGCGGTGAACTCGTGCTCGCCGAGGTCGACGACGGTCAGGCAGACGCCGTTGACGGCGATCGAGTCACCGTGCTTGGCGCCCTCGGTGACGACGGGCCCGCGCAGGCGGAATCGTGAGGCATCGTCGAGCTTCTCGACGGCGGTGACCTCACCCAGTTCTTCGACAATTCCGGTGAACACTCAGTTTTCCTTCCGGGCGGGGCCGGGGACGGCGGTGATGCGCAGATCGGGGCCGATGCGAACGGTCTCGGTCACATCGAGGCGCAACGCCTGCGTGATGGTGGAGATTCCGGCGTCGGCGAGGGCCGCCGGGCCTGCGCCGAGGAGTACGGGGGCGAGATAGCCGACGACCTTGTCGACGAGTCCTGCCGCGACGAAGGCGCCGGCCAGGGTCGGGCCGCCTTCGAGGAGCACGGCACGGACGCCACGTCCATGGAGGGCGGCGAGGAGGGCGGCGAGGTCCAGTCCCGGGCCGTCGGCCGCGCGTGGCAGCCGCAGGACGGCGTCGTCGGGGAGGTGGCGGGCGTCGGCGTCATCGGCGACGGCGACCACGGTGGGCGCGGTGGCGTCGAGGACCCGGGCTCCCTGCCGTACGGCGGTGGCAGCCGTGTCGACGACGACCCGCAGCGGCTGGACGGCGCCGTCGATGCCCCGTACACCGAGCTGAGGGTCGTCGGTACGGGCCGTGCCGGAGCCGACGACGACGGCATCCACTTCGGCGCGCAGCCGGTGGACGTCGGCGCGGGACTCGGCCGAGGTGATCCAGCGGCTGGTGGCGTCGGCCGCCGCGATCCGGCCGTCCAGGGTCGCCGCGTACTTCCAGGTCACGTGGGGACGCCCGAGGCGCACCGAGGTCAGCCAGGCGGCGTTGACCGCTTCGGCCTCCTCGACGAGCAGGCCCTGCTCGGCCGTGATCCCGGCGGCGCGCAGGGTGTCCGCACCGCCGGTGGCCTGCGGGTTCGGGTCACCGACCGCGTACACGACGCGGGCGATTCCGGCCTCGATGAGCGCCTGCGCACAGGGGCCCGTGCGACCGGTGTGGTTACAGGGTTCCAGGGTGACGTAGGCGGTGCCGCCACGGGCCTTCTCGCCGGCCGCGCGCAGGGCGTGCACCTCGGCGTGCGGCCCGCCGGCGCGCTGGTGGAAGCCCTCGCCCACGGGGTGCCCCGTGGCGTCGAGGACGACGCATCCGACGACCGGATTGGGGCTGGTGGAGCCGAGACCGCGGGCGGCGAGCGTGATGGCTCGGCGCATGGCGGTGATGTCGGCTGCGGTGTCCACCGGGTCCTCCTGCCTCTTCGGGCACGGACTCCGGGGCCTGTCGATGACGACAGATGAAGCGGGACGCGGAACAGGGACGCCGAATGCCCGAAAAAACGGACGGATCGGTCGCCCGAAAACCATCCGCCGACGGCGGCGTACCCGCGAAACGGCCCGCCGCGCACTGCCTCCCATCCGGACTTTAACCGTCGGTCCAGGAATCCCACCTGGTCAACCGGCCGCTGGATGCGGACGGGTCGCGGACTATAACCGCCGGTTCGGAATTGCACCGACCCCGGAGTGCGCTGCTGCTGGTACACGATCAGTGTGCCACGAGCGGCCGTGACCCATACGGGCGAACGCTGTGGAGTGGCTCACAAACGGGCTGTGACACGGGGTTCTGTGGCGCGGGCTCTTGTCCTCAAGCGCCGGACGGGCTTGGTGTGTGCGGGTTGCCCCGCGAGGTGCGCCGTGGCCCGGTGGGTGGGGGTCCGGGGTCCCTCCAGGGCGTCTCCTCAAACGACGAACGTTCCGCGGGTACGCAGCGGACCCGGGTATCCGTTCGTCGTCCTGCGGGGACTCCCCTGCACGCCCCCGGACCCGGCCGTCCTGCGTCTGCGACAGCAGTGACACCGGCGTGCAGACGCGACTGATGCCGGGTGGGGGCGTGCAGGGGAGTCCCCGCAGAAAATGGCGTACGACCCGGGTACAGGTTCGTCGTCGGGTGCACACGCCATTTTTGAGGAGTCTCCCCGGAGGGCCCCCACCCCCACCCACGGACGTGACGCGCACCCGCGGGGGACCCGCACACAAGCCTGTCCGGCGATTGAGGACGGAACCCCCGCCCCGGACCGGGGCATACTCACACCGCCGGGGCGAACAACGCGTCCTGGGCCGCCTCACGGGCGGAAAGCACCGCGCCGCGCAGGACCGCGGTGCCGCCGAGCAGGCCCGCCCTGACCTCGGTGCGCAGCGGGGACATCATGGCCAGCCGCTCCTCGACCCGCGCGGCCAGCGCCTCGCCGCCCGCATGGCCGACCTCGCCCGCCAGCAGGACACAGCCCGGGTCGAGGACGGAGGCGACGGCGGCGACGCCGAGAGCGAGGCGGTCGGCGAGCGTGTCGAGGAAGGCCTCGGAGTCGCCCTCCCCGACCAGGGCCGCGCGTACGGCCGCCGAGGCACCGGGCTCCTGCCCGACGGCCGGGGCGATGATGCCATGGGCGGCGGCCAGTTCAACGAGTGGCGCCGACCCCACCAGGGAGTGGAAGCCGCCGTCGCAGTTCACGGCGGACGGGGTCCCGATCGTGCCGGGTACCGGCAGGAAGCCGATCTCGCCCGCGCCGCCCGAGGCGCCGCGGCGCAGTTTCCCGTCCAGCATGACGGCCGCGCCGACGCCGTGGCCGAGCCAGAGCAGGACGAAGGTGTCGCGGTCCTGGGCCGCTCCGACGCGGTGTTCGGCGACGGCGGCGAGATTGGTCTCGTTCTCCACGAGCACGGTCGCGGGCAGCCTCTGCTGGAGCGCCCGGACCAGCCTGCGGTGCCAGGCGGGCAAGCCGGTGGTGTCCCGCAACTCCCCGGTGACCGGGTCGATCAGCCCGGGGGCGCCGATACCGACGCTGTGCAGCGGCGCCGTGCCGGCTGTGCTCGCTGTCCGTTCCAGCAGGGCGACGGCCTGTTCGACGGCGTCGTCGGCGGCGGTGTCGCTGCCGATCGGCAGGGTGGTCTCGGCGAGGGTCACGCCCAGCAGGTCGGCGACGACCACGGCGACGCTGTCGGTGCGTACGTCGAGACCGGCCAGGTGGGCGCGGTCGGCGACGATGCCGTAGAGGCGGGCATTGGGTCCGCGGCGCTCGGCCCCCGTCTCGCCGACCACCTTGATCAGTCCCGCGCCCTGCAGCCGTTCGACCAGGTCGGCGACGGTGGGCCGGGAGAGCCCGGTCAGGATCTTCAACTGGGTGGCCGTCAGCGGGCCGTCCTGCTGGAGAAGGCGCAGGGCGAGCCGGTCGTTGATGGCCCTCGCGGTGCTCGGTGATGCGGGCATGCCGGGATCCTTCCAGATCACCGCCGCGGTGCAGGACCGTGCGGTCTATTTATCAGGCAGGGTTCCTGATAGTTTACTGCCCGCATCGTGGCGAACAGGGATTCCCAGGGGAGGGCACGGCGGTATGACGACAAATTCCACGGCTACGGTCTTCGGAGCACAAGAGGTGCGGCGGGCCAGGTACGCCGTCGCCGCGGTCTTCACCGTGCACGGGGCGGTGACCGGCAGCTTCGCCACCCGGGTGCCCTGGATCCAGGACCATGCGGGGGTCAGCGCCGGGCAGCTCGGCATCGCCCTGGCCTTCCCGGCGATCGGCGCCTCGCTCGCGATGCCACTCGCCGGAACGGTCAGTCACCGCTTCGGCGCCAGGACCGCGCTGCGTGGGCTGCTGGCCACGTGGACCCTGGCCCTGATCCTGCCCGCCCTGGCCCCGAACCTGCTGACGCTGTGCGCGGCGCTGTTCGTGTACGGAGCGTCGGCGGGCATGTCGGACGTGGCCATGAACGCGCTCGGTGTCGAGGTGGAGAACCGCCTCGACAAGTCGATCATGTCCGGGCTGCACGGGATGTGGAGCGTGGGAGCCCTCATCGGTTCGGCGGCGGGCACCGTGGCCGCGCACCTGGGGGCCGACGCCCGACTGCACCACACGATCGCCGCACTCGTCCTCACCGCCCTCGGCCTGATCGCCTGTCAGCAGGTGCTGGACCTGCACAGCGAACCGGACGAGGAGCCGCCGCCGCGCTTCGCTCTGCCGCCGAAGTCGGCGCTGATCATCGGCGCCGTCGGCTTCTGCGCGGTCTTCGCCGAGGGCGCCAGCCTGGACTGGTCGGCGGTCTACCTGCGGGACGTGCTGGACAGTTCGGCGGGGCTGGCGGCCGCGTCGACGACCGCGTTCGCCCTGACCATGGCCATCGCGCGGATCGCCGGCGACCGGATCGTCGACCGCTTCGGTGCGGTGCGGACCGTACGGACCGGCGGCGTCCTCGCGACGGCCGGCGGGGTGATGGTGGTCACCGCCCCGAACGCGGCCCTGGCCATGTCCGGTTTCGGAATGATGGGGCTCGGCATCGCCGTGGTCGTGCCGCTCGCCTTCGCGGCGGCCGGGCGCAGCGGCCCGAACCCGAGCCAGGCGATCGCGGGCGTCGCGACGATCACGTACACCTCGGGACTCATCGCGCCCTCGGCCATCGGCTCCCTGGCCGAGGCCACCTCGCTCGTCGTCTCGTTCGGTGTGGTGTCGGTGCTGGCGTTCGGGCTGGTGCTCGGCGCCGGGGTCCTTCGGGGCGCCGACCGAAAGCCCGTGGCGTCCTCGGACGCCGGCGCCGGGAGCAAGGCGGCGACGGAGCCGCACTCCTGAAGCACGGTGGGCCGTCCGGTGTGCCCGGAGCCCGCCCAAGAGGGCGTCCCGTTCCGGCACTAACATGGCGCTGATCTTTTCCGCGGTGGCGCCGTGTCCGACGAGGCACCGGTCTCCGCATCTACACACAGGGAGCAACCATGGGCGGCCTCGGCGTGCGCTGGACCTTGCACGGCGACGGGAAAACGCCCGCACCGGGTGCGGTGGTCCGCCCGGACGAGCGGCTCACCTGGCCCAGGACCTTCGGGCTCGGCGCCCAGCACGTGGTCGCCATGTTCGGCGCGTCGTTCGTGGCTCCGGTCCTCATGGGCCTGGACCCGAACCTGGCGATCATGATGTCGGGTGTCGCCACGGCCATCTTCCTGCTGGCCACGCGCGGCCAGGTGCCCAGCTACCTGGGCTGTTCGCTCTCCTTCGTCGGGGTCGCCGCGACGATCCGGGCCAGTGGCGGCAGCAGCGCGGTCGTCACCGGCGCGGTGCTCGTCGTCGGCGCGGTGCTCTTCCTCGCCGGTCTCGCGGTGCAGCGCTTCGGCGCGCGCATCATCCATGCGGCCATGCCGCCGGTGGTGACGGGCGCGGTCGTCATGCTGATCGGGTTCAACCTGGCGCCGGTGACCGCGTCGACGTACTGGCCTCAGGACCAGTGGACCGCCCTGCTGGTGATGCTGTTCACCGGACTGGCCGTGGTCTGTCTGCGCGGCTTTTTCTCCCGTATCGCGATCTTCCTCGGTCTCGTCTTCGGTTACGTCCTGTCCTGGGTCCTGGACCGCGTCTTCGGGAAGATCCACTCGCCGGCCGGCGGGGCCGAGGCCGTGGACCACTGGCGGCTGGACCTGTCAGGTGTGGGGAAGGCCGACTGGGTCGGGCTGCCGTCGTTCCACGCCCCGAGCTTCGAATGGTCCGCGATCCTGGTCGCGCTGCCCGTCGTCATCGCGCTGATCGCCGAGAACGCGGGTCACGTGAAGGCCGTCGGCGAGATGACCGGCCGTTCCCTGGACAGCAAGCTGGGCACCGCGATCGCCGCGGACGGTGCCGCCTCGATGCTGTCGACCGCTGTGGGCGGGCCGCCGAACACGACGTACTCCGAGAACATCGGGGTGATGGCCGCGACGCGGGTCTACTCCACCGCCGCCTACTGGGCGGCCGCCTGCTTCGCCCTGCTGTTCGGCCTGTGCCCCAAGTTCGGTGCGGTCGTCGCCGCCATCCCCGGTGGGGTGCTCGGCGGGATCACCGTGATCCTCTACGGCATGATCGGGCTGCTCGGAGCCCAGATCTGGCTCAACGCCAAGGTGGACCTGCGCAATCCGCTGAATCTGGTGCCGGCCGCCGCGGGCATCATCATCGGCGTCGGCGGGGTCAGCCTGAAGATCTCCGACAACTTCGAGCTCAGCGGGATCGCGCTCGGCACCATCGTCGTGATCACCGGCTATCACGTGCTGCGGGCCTTCGCCCCGGCCCATCTGAAGACGCAGGAACCCCTTCTGGACTCCGGCACGTCCGCGTACGACGAGGAGCCGCCGGCCTCCGGGGCGTGAAACCTGTCAGCCGGTGGCCAGCTGGTAGGCGTAGTCGGGGGTGAACGACCCTGCCGCGCCCTTGCAGCCGTCGGACTCGCCGGGCAGTTTCACCCACAGGTAGGCGTCGATACGGGACTCCCCGTGTCGGTCGTGGGTGTCCGGCCCAACGCCCGGCCCGCCGGATCGCACCACTCGCCGGCCTCGGGCGCTCCGTTCCCGTTGCGGCTGGTGTCGATGACGGCGCCGAGACGGGCCGGGCCGCCGAGTGCGGCCAGTACGCGGCGGGCGTAGGCGGCCTCGTCGGTGGTGCGGTGGAAGTTCGACACGTTGGTGAAGATGCCGTCGCTGCTGCTCGCCGCGCCCGCCGCCCGTAGTGCCGCGGCCTGCTTCGAGGCCGCGTGCCAGCCCGAGTGACCGCCGTCGAAGTAGACCCTGGCCTTCGGGTTCGCCGCGTGCAGGGTGCGGCCGGCCCGGGCCAGTGAGGCGTAGCGCGCCGCCCGGTCGCCGGACTGGAGGCAGTCGGCGAGGGCGATGGCGTCGGGTTCCAGGATCACGATCACCGGCCCGGCGCCGAGCCCTGCCGCGAATTGCCGTATCCACGCGTCGTACTCCGCGAGGCCGGGCGCCCCGCCCTGGGACGCCCCTCCGCAGTCACGGTCGGGAATGGCGTAGGGCACGAGCACCGGCGTCCGGCCCGCTCGGGCCGCCGCCGCGGTCACCGACCGGACCTGACCGGTGACGGCGCCGGGGTTGTAGGCCGCGAACCGGACGGCGGCGGGCTGCGCCGCGATCCGCGTCGCGATCAGCGGGCGACGCGGGTCGTCGTGGTGGGCAGCGACCCAGTCCAGGACCTGGCAGGCAGGGTGTCGGTAGAGCCGGTCGGCCGGCGGGGTCGCCACGCTGCGGGATGACGGCTTCTTCGTCGGGCGGGGCGTACGCGAGACGGTGGGCGCCGGTGCGGACGGGCTCGGCGAGGTGGCCGTCGGGCTCGGTACGGCGGGCAGGGGCGCCACCGTCGGCGACGCCGTGGTGTCGGGGCGGGCGGCGGTCCGGTCCCCTTCCTCCGCGACGGCGGAGAGCACACCGGCTGCTGTGCCGGCGGCCACCTCGGCCGACGCGACGGCAGCCATGGTCTGGCGGCGTGCCCGGCGCCTGCGTTGCCTGGACTCGGCCCGTGCGACACGGCGTTGTGTACGTACGCCCGACACTCCGTGTTCCCCTCCCCGGGCCCCGGCGGTGCTGCCCTCGTTACCCCATTCCGATGAACCGACGGCTCCCGGGTGCCACGGCGAGCCTACGGCTGGGACGCTGCCCCCATGGCGCAGTTCGAGCAGTTGGAGCAAGTCGCGAACGGGCCCGCCGCCGAGCCCGCGCGGACCGGTACGGGCACGGTGATCGAGCGGATGCACGCGTTCCGTCCGTCGTCGGGCCGGGGCGAGGACGGGGTCGCCGTCTTCCACCGCGTCTATCTCGCCGCGCAGGGCGGGCCGGGCGGCGAGGCCGGGGCGGCGTCCGGCGTGCTGGCGGTGCGCCTGGCGGAACGGTATCTGTCCGCCGTCGACACTGCGGCGGCCGGCCACCGGATCCCGGACTGCTGGCGCCCGCTGTTCCAGTACCGGCGCCACCCGGGCGTACGGCCGCTGCAGTTCGCCCTCGCGGGCCTGAACGCGCATGCCGGCCACGATCTCGCGCTCGCCGTCGTCGACACCTGTCGTACGCTCCGCTGCGCTCCGACGGACCTGGAGGAGGAGTTCGACCGGGTGGGCGATCTCCTGCTGATGCTGGAGGAGCGGATCGGCGAGGATCTGATGCCGGAGCGGCCTGCCGTCACCGATCCGCTCACCCATCTGGTGGGCAGCTGGAATCTGGAGCGCGCTCGCGAGGCCGCTTGGTCGGCGGCCCGGGTGCTGTGGCGGCTGCGTGAAGTGCCGTCGCTGGCAGCGGAGTTCGGGCAGCAGCTGGATGCGGGGGCGGGGCTGGTCGGGCGCTGTCTGCTCACGCCCTGCCGCTGACCGTGCCCCGCCGCCAAGTCCCCTACGGCGCGTTAAACAGGAGCGGTTGAGCAAAGCGGTTGATCAGAAGCAGTCGCCGTACCAGTGGACGGCGCCGGGCGCCGTGACCGTCGCCCGCACGGATGCGGCGGTGGCATGCAACGGCCGTGCCATTCCCGTGTGTTCCGTCACCTGGCGGGCATCGGCCAGCAGGGCGGGAAGGGCGGACGTCACCCCCGGAGCGCCGGGGATCCGCACCCGGGCCCGGGTCAGCCCCGCCGCCCGGCTCCGCGAACCGACGGCGGCGAACAGGGCCCCCAGGCACTCGACCGCACCCGCGAACTCGCGCACCTCCACGCAGTCCCCCGCGTGCTGCGCCACGATCCAGCCGGTGAGCGCCCCGGTGGCGGGATCCACCGCCACGAGCGGCCGCTCGGCGGGGCCGTACCAGGCGGGCACCCGCACCGCCCAGTCGCCGGGTTCGCGCAGCGAAGTGAGCGGCCGGTTCGCGTTGTACGTGTGGTGCAGTGCCGCCACCTCCACGGCGTCCTCCGGTGTGGCCTCACGGACCGGGAAGGCGGCGGGGGCGGCCGGGGCCGCGAGTGCCCCCTCGGTGTACGTGCTCGCGAACTCCTCCCATCCCGAACTCCGGTACACGCCGGGCGTCCCGGTGAACAGCAGGGACCAGGCGCACTGTTCGGCGGTCATGGTGCGTTCGGCCGCCGCGAGCAGCAGCCTGATCAGCCCCCTCCCCCGGGCCTCGGGGCGGGTGGCGACGCTGCCGATGCCACCGACGCGCTGCGGGGTGCCCGCAGCGTCGCGGATCGGCCTCGGTACGTAGACGACGACCGCGTCGATCCCGTCCCCTTCGGCGTTCTCGGCGACGAACGTGTGCCGGTGGCGTTCCGGGTCGAGGCCGTGCAGATCCAGGAGGTGCGGGGCGGCGAAGCACCGGCGCCACAGGGCGGCCAGGGCGGGATCGTCGGCGGTGGTCGCCGTGCGGACGACGGCGTTCACAGGACGAGGTTCCCGTCCGTGCGCACCGTGTCGCCGGGCGGAGGCATCGCGCTTCGCCGGGTGCCGTCCTCGACGCACGCGGTGTGCAGGACCGACCGGAGGGCGTCGGGGGCGAGGTGGAGGGTGCCGCCGGTGAAGCGGCTGCCGGTGGCCGCGTAGTGGTTCGCGCCCTCGGCGATGCGGATGTGCGCGGTGTCGGCCCCCGTGACCGTGCTGCCC
This sequence comes from Streptomyces sp. NPDC050422, assembly GCF_044458665.1. Classification (NCBI taxonomy): domain Bacteria; kingdom Bacillati; phylum Actinomycetota; class Actinomycetes; order Kitasatosporales; family Streptomycetaceae; genus Streptomyces; species Streptomyces sp. NPDC050422. The sequence goes on along the minus strand of NZ_JBITIE010000044.1, from coordinate 1,402 downwards.
AGACCGGTGATGTCCCAGGTCACCTCCCCCGGGCCGGCCGCGCGGCCGAGCAGCGCCTTGGCCTTGTTACTGCCCGTGAACCGGGCGCCGCCGGTCACGGTGATCCGCTGGTCGCGCACCCCGCTGAGCTCGATGCCTGTGTTGTCGTACGTACCACCGTCGATCCGCAGGTTCGCGGAACCGACCGAGAGCGGGGCCGCGTTCTCGGCGCCGGTGACGGTGCAGTCGGTGAAGTGGACGGGGCCCGCACCGCGCAGGATCGCGCCGTCGACGCCCTGGAACGTGCAGCGTACGAAGTGGACCGGCGCGGTGACCGGTGTCTGGACGAGGACGGCACCGGCAGGCGGTTCGAAGGAGCAGTCGCTGACGGTGGTCGGACGGGTGGAGCGGGCGGAGCGCTGGGCGACGGCGAAGGTCTTCGCGGTGCAGCCGCGCACCTGGGCCCCGTCGGCGTTCACGGTGAGGGTGCCGGCCCGGTCGAAGGTGGGGCGCGCGATCACCGTGATGTCCTCCAGCGTCAGATCCGTGATCTTCGTGTTGGCGGTGAACCAGGAGCATACGTGTCCGCGCACGGTGATCCGCTTGGCGGATATGCCCCACTGGGCGCCGGAGTTGGCAATGTCCATCAGCCCCGAGTTGCCGTCGAAGAGCAGGTCGTGCTCGTACTGGCCGTGGGTGGTGAAGGGGTTGCCGCCCGCGTCGTCGCCGTCGCCGTGGCAGTTCACGACGGTGCAGTAGGCGGAGGCGGTGAGGTCGTTGAGGTGGCGCACATTACTGGTCGTGCAGTCGGCGACGCGTCCGTACAGGCAGTAGATCTGCTGGGTGAGGTAGCCCGCGCCGCCGTACTCGACGGTGGGCGGGTTCTTCAGCGAGCAGTCCTCGGTGCGGAAGCGGGTGCACCAACGGCGCATGATGACCGGCCAGAAGGTACCGGTGGCGTGAATGCCGGAGACGTCGCAGCCGACGGCGTACTCGAAGCTGACGGGGTGGGAGCCGGTGTACTCGTCGCTCCCCGCGCCTTCGAAGACCATGTTGCGGATGTGGGTGTTGCGGACGGGCTCGATCCTGGTCCAGGTGAGGGTGCGGCCGGCGGCGAGTTCCCAGCCGTTGAGGTAGCCGATCCGGATGTGGCCCCCGCCGACGATCTCGGTGATCTCGACCAGCTTCTGCAGCTCGCGCTCGTCACCGCCGCCGCCCGCGACGGGGTCGACCTGCACGGCCCACCACTGGCCGACCTCGAACGCCTCGGCGTCGGGGACGGGGAAGGTGTCGGTGAGTTCGACGACCTCGGCGGAGAGCGCGTGTCTGACGGTGGTGTCGGTGGGGGTGCCGCGGAAGGAGAGGACGGCGCCGAAGGGGTTGTCGTGGGTGTTCTTCTCGATGCCGGTGGTGTGGATGTGGT
>NZ_JBITIE010000043.1:0-31888 GCF_044458665.1 Streptomyces sp. NPDC050422 | reverse complement strand
CGCTCGTTTGCGCAGCTCAGGGGGATAGGAGGAGGGGCGTGCCATGACTCAATCCTTTCACGGAATCGAGTCTCTACCGAACCCGGAACGGTTCAGCCTCCACACAGTGGTCGCGGTCATCACGACGGGTGCGGTCCAGAGCAGAAAATCCAGCATGGCGTACGTTCACCGGCCCCAGAGAGTACGGCGCCGCTGCGGACCGAACGGACGCGACAAGCTGGACTCCAGGCGGCTGATCAAGTCCGTGCCGGAGGTCGATGCCTGCACACGCTGCTTGATCAGATAGGCCGAGAGTTCCGCCTCGCGCTCTTCGACGCTCTCGTACCGGGACCGTGCGTGTATAACCTGGCGCTCAGCTGATTCGGCGCCGATGCTCTGCCGCAATGACTCGGGCAGCTCGTACGGCTCCGAGTCGGGCGCCAGCCCCGTGCCGTGATCCAGCCATTCGTGAGCCAGCTCATGCAGAATTGTGTGCTCGGTCTGATGCGGAGTGGGTCTCGGGCGGTAGAGCACGTAAGTAACGGCGCCCCTCCTCACACGCAAACCGCATGCGGTTCGCAGGTCCCCTTGATGATCGTCCACCGGTATCAGCTGGATGCTCCGACCCCGGGATCCCTCGATCGACGCCACGAGGGAAGGAATGCTGAACGGGTCGGGCAACGACAGACCGTCAAGCTTCACGTCACACTGCTTCAGTAGCCCACGCATTTCGCCCCGCAACCTCATGTTCAGCACTCGCATTCAGTCAGCGTTCGCGTTTATCTCGAACCTAAGACGTTTCAGCACACCAATAGGGGCAAGTCAGATCGTGAGGATCGTTTCACGTCAAGATAAGCGCACCTCCAGGCAGCTCACTCACGGGGGCCATTCATATTCCGCTTCGTCTGATTTGATCCAGGGAGAAAGCCATGTGGGCGACGGTCCGTGAAAGCTGAGCCGCTGCCCCTCGGGGCCAACCCTTGGGACCATTGGGCAGCCGTGAGGCTCAGCCTTGAAGCCTGTCGGATGTTGGCATGGTCAACTTCTGCGGGCATGGCTGACAAGACTCAGGTATTTGATCTTCCTTTCGCAAGCGCAGAAAGGTGACCTCCGCTCGGCGCTAGCGAGATGCGCCGCCGGCAATGCCGGCGCCGGGTATGTCCAAGCGGCCGCCCTCGGTGCCAAGGGTCGCCCGGATCAGCCGGAGGGCACTGGGAGTACGCACCCCGCGAGCCCTAAGCTCGTTGACGACAAGGCGTGCGGCGGCTGCGGCCCCAACTGGGGTGCGGTCAAAATAGGCCTCCCACCACGAGAGCACCGGAATGAACGAATGCCACCCTCGCGCGGTCATGGCGGCCAAATGATCGCCGTCCCGGCCCGTTCCGTCCCGACTGTCAGCGAACACGGCGACATCGTCTCTGGGGCTGACCATGACGACGAGTTGACCGTCGCCGTGATCGATGGTGAAGCCCGCGTCGCTGTCCCCGACCAGCACTTCAAGGTGCTGGCTCCATGCACGCAGGAGCGCCTCCAGACTGCTCTGCAGTTGCATCCAGTCCTGCGCGACAGGGGTCGCCGGCGCGCGCCGAAAGGGGCCGCTTCGCTGGTAGCGCCAGAGGTACGGAAGACCTCCCTCCTCGCCCTGTGCTCCATGGGTGGCACATCTCCGGAATCTCTCGGATTCAGCGTCTTCTAGCTCAGCCGTCCGGCGCACCGACAGTCTCAGCCAGCCATCCCTTCGCGCATCCAGAACCACCGTGTGTGACTCTGAGCGCCATCGAACGTCCGGGCCATCGACCCCGCCACCGCACTTCAATGGCCTGCCGAGCTGCTCAAAGAGCTCGGCAAGCACCAGCCGCGTCTCATCACTCGCGAGTGACTCCGACGCCGAGAAGCGTGTGTGGCGACCTACGCGTACGGGCGCCGTCCGGAAATCTTCCTCCGATGGCTGGTACATGAGGCGCTGCGCCAGCATCGAAAGCGTGGCCTCGGCCGATGCAACTGTATTCATATGACAACCATGCCGCACTCGCAGGTGCGGATAAATAGCATGTGACGTAGGGCGCATTTTTTGCCATCGCCATGCAGCGCGACCCATACGAGGTTGACGCACCCCTAGCCTGATGGGGCTTTTGAGCATTTCGCCGGATTCTCTAGCATTCCCGGGTCTCGTCGCCCTAGTGGGCGCTGATGCTCTTCGATGAACGGACGAGAGAATGATGCCTAGCTTGAGCTGCTGGTGAGCCCTCCTTCATCTCATCACTACCTAATGGGCTGCGAACTGATTGCCTGTACCAAATGAAGGCAACACCGATAGTGCAGTCAGTTATCCATCTGGTCTGGGAGTTGGACCGTTCTCGGCGCACTCATTCGCTCCAGTAGAGCGCGCTCGACCCTTTGCGTGACCCGCAGTCAGATAGCAATGGTCTGAGGAATAGTGGGGGCCTGGCTGCCGTAGCAGGCGACTTGACCAACAAAGGCCTTCATGAACGCCGTTACCGGCCGATCTTGCTTGCCCGTGACCAGCCGCTTCGTCGCCGCCTCCTCGCGTATGGCACAAGCCGCCGTCTACACCCCCGATCTGCCAACCCTTAGGTTCTACGGACGCGGCGCCCTGCGCACTCGTAGTCCGCGTCCTGCGAAATAGGACCGGGGCCATGTCGTACGAGATACGGTCGGCGGCTACTGCGGGTCAAGCGGGGCCACCACGTAAGGGCCGCGGCCGGTATCACGGACCAGGTCGGCCAGCCCCTGGTGGATGTGATGGCCACACAGGAGAACGACTGGGGCAGAGTCAGCTCGCTGGCGGCGTACCGCCCATACGGGCGTTCGCGAGCACAGGAGGTTGTACCGTCGCAGTTCGCCGTCGCAGCGCGCATTTCGGGGTACTGGGATGTTCACGGGGATGCTCGCCTTCCAGGTAGAGCGGCGGACCCTGAGCTGAGGTGTCCTGTGGCATGAGGCCGGCGGGTGTGTCATGGGACAGGGCCGCCTGCCCCGTGTCGCATGACACGAGACAGGCGGTCTACGCCGGTTCGGCCCCTGCCGGAACCGCGAAGGCAGCTGCCGTATCCGGCCCCGGGGCGCCGAGGTCGGTCATCGCCGTGGCGGTCGTAACGACGTCCAGACGGTAGTGCCTGGCGTAGGCGGCCAGCAGTAGGGACAGTTTCGGCTCCCGTCCCGTCCGGCTGGTGCGAGCGGCAAGGCAGCGCAGCAGGTGCGGGGTGAAGCGTGCGCGCCCTGGAAGGAGTCTGAGGTTGTCCGGTCCGTGCTCTGCAGCAAGGTGGACGGCATGGGCCGGGTCGGGCTTCTCGACCAGGTGAACCATCGTGCGTACCGGCCCGGTTCCGGTGCAGATGATGACGCCGTGGGTGCTGGCGGCTTCGGCGTCGAACGGAGCGGCGAGGACCGCTGGGGGATCCGATGTGGTGGCGTTGATGAGGTCGGACAGGGCGGTGTGGGTGGGGTCGACGTTGTCAGCGAACACCTGCGCACAGGTCCCCCGTGCGCAGGTGTTCGGCACCGTTGAATATGGAGGTGACGTCGGCGTAGCGGCCGTGCTGGGCAACGAAGTCGACTTGCATGCGGTCGGCGGACGGGTGCCGGCCGACGGGCTGGTGGGTCAGCAGCTGGTAACGGGCCACGGCGCCGGGGGTGAGGACCTGCCGGGTGCATTCGATCAGCGACGTGTAGTAGGGGTGGTGGACCACGACGGCCCGTGCCGCGCCGGTGGCGGTCGCTTCGTCCAGGACGTGGGCGAGCCCCGGGCGTCCCTGAACGGGGCGCAGTTCCACGGGCAGGTAGGGCGACCAGCCATTCACTCGGGTGCCCAGCCCCCAGCGGCGATCACCACGGCGGTGGGTGTTCTGCCGGTTCACCGGTGTGCTCCCCTGGGGTGCGGGGAGGGCGGTAGTTTCGGCGCGTGTACACACGCGTGACGGCCATCGTCATCGAGGACGGCAGGCTCCTGTTGCTGAACCAGGACACCGATGAGGAACGGTCTTGGTCCCTTCCCGGGGGGAAGCTGGAAGAGGGAGAGTCCCTGGGCGAGGCGCTGATCCGGGAGGTGCGGGAAGAGACCGGGGTCGACGTTGAGGTCGGCCGGTTGCTGTACCTGTGCGACAACGTCAAGGCGCATGTCGTTCACATCACTTTCGAGGCCCGCCGGACGGGCGGGACGATCGGGAACATCGCAGAGGGGGCGGACACCCGGCCCATTCGCGGTGTGAAGTTCGTCGACCTGGGCGAACTGTCCGCCCTGGGCTTCAGCGACTTGTTCGTGAAGCTGTGCCGGGAGGGATTCCCGGGGGCCGGGTCTTACATGGGTCCCAAGTCGGCCATCGGGCTATGAACCCAGGACACTGATCAGAAGCCGGTCGAGCTCTCCCGGCGTGCGGTGGGCGGGCTCGGCGAGAGCTTCGACCCATCCATTCAGCCGGTTGGCCAGCTCCCATGCCCCCATGCGGGCGGTGTCGGTGACGTGGGGGCTGCGCACCAGGCGGAAGCCGACACCGCGCGAGGATCCCAGCAGATACTGCGGACGCACAGCGTTGACCGCTTCGCTGGAGCCCGGGGTGTTCCGGGCCGCCCCGAACAGGTGCCGCTGGACCGGTTGCGCTTCGTGCTGAAGCGGGCCGTCACCGCACCAGACCTGTACGTTGCCGACCAGGTGGTGCACATCCCGTTCGCGGCGCCCGGGTTCTGTGACGGGGCTGCTGTCGCCGACCGCGTAGTCGCAGTTGTAGGCCCGTTCACCAGCGGGGCTACGAGGGCTTCGGCACGGGTGGGCAGGCGGGCACCGGACCATGCGACCATGAGCGCAGCGCCGACCCAGATGACCCCGTACGCCGGGTGTGACTCGTATCCGGCGCTGACCTCCCCAGCTTCGGCGAGAATGGCCGAAGTGGAGGCGCCTACCGCGCTCGTGGGGCATCGGGCAGACAAGGAGATTGGTGCCGAGCCGTGTGTTCGGGGCGCCGCCCGCGGAGAACCTCACTCCGCTGCCCTTAGCGAGCGACCCGCCCTGGGGGCGATCAGGCAGGCCCCAGAGCTGCTGTTCGTTAGGAGTGAGAGCGGGGGCTTTCCGAAGATCGGGCACGAGTCGCGGATGAGGTGATTCCGTCCCAACGTGCAGAACGTCATACGGTCCCACGCGTCCGGACCGCTCCGTCGTACTGATCGAGGAAGCGCTCGGCTCGCGTTAGATCCTCCGGAGTGTCCACCGCTACACCGTCGTCCAGGACAGGGACCATCTGTACGGTGTGGCCGTGTTCGACGAAGCGCAGCATCTCCACTCCTTCGGCACGCTCCAGGGGCCCCTGCTGGAGCTGACGGAAGCGTTGGAGAGCCAGGCCGGTGAAGCCGTAGAGGCCCAGTTGGCGCAGGTACTTCGGGCGGTCGCCTTTGGGATAGGGAATGGGCTGGCGCGAGAACATCAGGGCCTCGCTACGGGCCGTGACGACGACCTTGACGACGTTGTGGTCCAGGACGGCGCCGACGTCGACCAGTTCGGTGTAGGCGTTCACGGCCAAGGTGCTCGGCGGCGTGTACTCCAGGGCCTCGGAGACGTCGTCGATGGCGGTCGGCGAGATGAACGGCTCATCGCCCTGGACGTTGATGTACCCCTCAGCCGGCAGGCACTCGGCGACCTCGGCGACGCGGTCGGTGCCGGTGAGGTGCTCTCCAGTACGGATGCAGTCGATGCCCAGTTGGCCGCACACCGCCTCGATGCGTTCATCGTCCGTCGCCACGATGGCTCCGTCGAGGCGTTTGGCCTCCAAACAACGCTGGTGGACGTGCCAGAGCAGCGGCTTGTCGCCGAGGAGGGCCAGTGGTTTGCCGGGGAAGCGTGAAGCACCCCAGCGGCAGGGTATGACAGCGATGTGCCGGCGCGGTTTGGCGCCGGTCGGTTGGGCTGTGGTGGCGGCCACGGCGTCCTCCTTGTAGTCAGGTACGAGTGGGGCTTCAGGTGAGCTGGGCGAGCTTGGCGCGGACAGTGGGTGAGGCGGCGGTCGCGAACGGCCGCCACTGGTAGCCGTCGACCTCTTGCTCCTGAAGCGTCACCGCGTGTTCGGCACCGAGGTGGAAGGCCCAACGGAAGTCAACGTGGTGGTGGGCCGGCTCGTTCTTCGACGGGTTCGCGTCGATCGCGTGCACGTCAATGTCGAGGGGAGCGTCCTCGTAGCCGGCGAGCGGTACGACGGCGCTGGGCGGGATGCCAGCCTCCTCGTGCAGTTCGCGCAGGGCGGCGTCGCGCAAGTGCTGGTCGGCTGGTTCGTTGTGCCCGCCGGGCGCCAGCAGTTTCCCAGACGCTTTGTGTGCGATGTGCAGCATGTGCCGTTCACCGTTGATGAGGATGGCGCTGCAGGTCACGTGGACGGGAAAGGTTTTTCGGCTGGTGGGAGCGTCCGCGCCGGCGAGCACGGCGAACAGCAGCGCCAGGGAGTCGCGTTCGTCCGGCTGGCGGGCGAGGTACGCCTCCGTGACGGCGCGGATGTGTTTGGTAGAGGGAGGCAACGAGGTCACCTTTCGAAGTGGCCGAGCCAGGTTCTGGCGATGGTGTTGCGGTCGGGCGCAGACATCTCGTGCAGTCCAGGCTCGAAACGCCCGTGGCTGAGTGCGGCGGTGGCGGCGAGTATCTCGGCCTGGACAAGGTGGATGTAGGTGCCGACGGCGGCGCCGTGCACAAAGTTGACCGCGCCCCCGTCGGCGAGAACGTAGAAGTAGTGGCCGGTGACCTCGTATCGGGTCAACTGGGGTCCGACGGGCTGGCGTTCGTAGAGGTCGTCAAGACTGCTGAGTTCGAGCTCGTCCTCGGAGGAGGTCGCCGATCCGAGGTACGCGCCGTTGCGCAGGGCCGCGAAATCCTCGTGCCGGAGGGCGAGATTGCCGGTGGCGCACAGGACGAGGTCCGCGTCATGGACGGCCTCGGTGGTGGACGCGCTGGTGCTGAAGCCGAGGGCGTGCGCTTGCACCCGCTTGACCGGGTCGTTGTCGTACACGGTGACGCGCAGGTCCTGGGCGCGCAGGGTCTGGGCGATGGCACGGCCGATCTTGCCGAAACCGATGACGCAGGCGCTGCGGCTCGTGAGGATGTCCCCGCGGGTGCGGATGAGGGCGTCGGTGGAGAACACGATGGACCGGCCGATGAGGTGGTCCTCGCAGTCCTTGAGCGGGGAGCGGGCCACGGACACGACGGGGCAGGGCAGGGAGCCGAGAGCCGCGTACCGTTGGTGTCCGTTCTCGGTGTCCTCGACGACGCCGAGGATGCGGCCGGAGAACTTGTTCACGAGGGTGTCGAGGCTGGCCGCAAAGTACCCGCCGATGTCGACCAGGACGACGTCCTGGCCGCCGGCCGTGTCCTCCAGGTGGTGCAGAGCCTGGGTCTCGTCGGTGAACCGTTCCCGGGTCAGGTCGTGGACCGGCAGGGTGCGGCGAATGGTGTCGAGGGTCGGCTGGTGGATCGACCGGGGCTTGGGGAGGACGGCGCCGATCGTGGACACCGCGGTCATGGCGCGCAAGAACGCGGGGCGTTCCGGGAGCAGGTGCGTGATGACCAGCGTCGTGATCGCCTGGCCGGCGGGGAACTGCGCGGTGATCCTCCGGAAGAAGGCGTCCAGCCGTGCTCGCTCGGGAGTTTCCATGGTTACTCCTCTCGGATTCCGAGGCGTAGGGCTACGCTGCCCGGCTGTAGTCCGGCACCGGGGCGGCCAGGGCCCGCATGTGGGCGCCCAGTCCGCTGTGGAGGTCGACGCGCGGCTGCCAGCCGAGGACTTCTCCGGCTCGGCCGGGGTCGGCACGGGTGAGAAGGACGTCCCCGTTGCGTGCGTGGTCCTGGTGGAGCTGGATCTCGCGGCCGGTGAGGCTGTTGGCGATGTTGATCACGTCCAGCAGCGATGCGTTCGATCCGCCGCCGACGTTGATGGCGCCGTGTGCGGTCGGGACGACGGCGGCGGCGATCGTGGCGGCGACCACGTCGTCGATGTAGGTGAAGTCGCGGCGCTGGTGGCCGCCTCCGTACAGACGCAGGGGTTGTCCGGTCAGGGCGGCGTACAGGGCGCGGTGGGTGAACATGTCGGCGCGCTGCCGGGGGCCGTAGACGGTGAAGTACCGCAGGGCGACGACGCTGGGGCCGATGGGGCGCTCGGCGTAGGCGAGGCAGAGCTGCTCCTCGGCCAGCTTGGTCACGGCGTACGGGGAGGCGGGATTGGGGCGGTCGGTCTCGAGGCTCGCGTCGCCGTCGGTCGGACCGTAGACGCTGGACGAGGAGGCGACGACCAGTCGAGGGACGGCGATCCGGGTGGAGGCTTCGAGGACGCGGTGGGTGGCCAGCACGTTGGATGCCAGGTAGTCGCCGAACCGCAATCCCCAGGAGGGCCGTACACCGGGGATGCCGGCGAGGTGGAAGACCGCATCGGCGTCGATCAGGAGCGGGTCGATTGCGCAGTGGAGGAGGTCGGCCGTGACGTGGTGGTATCCCAGGCGTCCTCGCAGCGCTGCAAGGTTGGCGGCGGCCGTCGGGTCGGTGGACGGGTCTCGGCGGTCCACGCCGATCACGGTGGTGCCGGCCTGGACGAGGGCGTGGGCGAGGTGGGAGCCGATGAATCCGGCGGAGCCGGTCACCACGGCCCGTCGGGGGACAGCGTTGGCCGAGGGCTGCTCGTGCTGTGGCACGGGGATCTCCAGAGAGGTGTCGTCGAAGGGGAAGGTCAGGTGAGCCGGGACAGGACGGTTCTGCCGTGCGCGCTGAGGACGGCGTCGTTCTCCTGGTGGCCCTTGACCAGGGCTGTGGCCGCCTCGATGGCGCCGAAGGACTCCAGGAGACGTCGTTCGGTGTCGTTCGGTGGACGCCCGTAGCCGTCGAAGAAGGCGGTCCGGAGGTGGGGTGCGGCCTGCCAGCGCCGGAATTCGAGCCGGGCGAAGTCACGGACGCGGGCGTCTCGTCGCATGTGCTCGAAGTCGTAGGTGCCGAAGGTGTCGCCGAGCAGCCAGTTGCGCGGCTGATAGTCGAGATGGCAGATCGCGCTGTCCATGTGGCTGGCGCCCAGGACCACCGCGTGGTGCTTCAACAGGTTCTCCTCTGCCGCGTCGAGTAGGTCGGCGTGAACGGCCCGGTCGATCCACCGCTGGAACCGCTCGGCGAGCGCGGCAGCGACGGCACCGCCCTGGGGCATGGCCGTGGCGCGGTGCAGCTTGCCGAGCACGTGCCCGGCCTCGTGGTGGGCCAGTTCCTCCTCGGGTGAGCCGGGAGCGACGGTGTCCGCACGATCCCCTGTGAGTGCGGTGAGCAGCAGGGTGAGGGTGGCCTCGTCACGGCCGACCAACTCCGGTGCATGGCCGCTTAGATGGGTGCCCCACGCCCCGTAGGCGTGGAGTTCTCCGGCATACCGGTCTCGCTCCGTGTGCTGTTTCGCGATGAAGCGACGCCCGTCGCCGGCGACCAGACGCACGACGCGGGACGGGAGCGCGGGGTCCGCTGCGATCTCGACTGCGCCGAGGAAGCGGTGCGCCAGTCGTATGCGGGGGTCGTCCGAGGTCGCGATCACGGGGTGGGCCCCGGCGTGAGGAGACTGAGGTGCTCGGTGTCGTTGTGCCGGTCAAGCATCCAGCGGGTCTGGCCCAGGCGGTTGCGGTGGTGCTGCCAGCGGGTGATGGAGGCGTGGTTGTGGTTGAACCCGGCCGGCGAGCCGATCGGGATGCCGAGCAGCAGGGTGTGTGCGGTGATCACCGTCTCCCCGTGGGCCGCGAAGACCACGCGCCTGCCGTGGTTCTCCTCGATGAGCTGGCTCAGGTTCCTGCTGGCGCGCTCCAGGAACCCGTTCCAGGTGTCGGAGCCGTTGGCCCAGGGCGTGTCGGGGTGGGCGTGCGGCCCGCCATCGGCGGCCGTCTTGACCGCGTCCCAGGGCTGGCCGTCGGCGTCGCCGTGGACCGGGCCGTCGAGTCGGTCGTCGTGGTGCACGGGGATCTGGAGCGTCTGGGCGATGATCTCGCCGGTCTGGACGAGGCGGATCCGCGGGCCGGTGTAGATGACGTCGAAGGGCTTCTTCAGGTGCTCGGTGGCCAGGCGGCGTGCGGCCTGTTCGGCTTGGGCGTACCCGAGGTTGGTCAGGCCGGTGCAGGTGCGCAGGCCCCCGACAAGGCCGTCGGCGTTGCACTGGGCCTGGCCGTGCCGGACGAAGACGAGTTCGGTGGTGATCATGAGGCTCCTCGGTAGCTGAAACGGAGGGGCAGGCTGTAGTGGTAGCCGTTGCGGCCGACGTACGGGGCTGTGAGCACGGCGTGCAGGCCCAGGAAGCTGTCGAGCTGGCCCCGGTCCGTGGTGCCCAGCCGGGCGTCGTGGCGACGGGCTGCCGCGTTGTACGCGAGCAGGGCGGTGGTGACGGCTTGGTCCGTGAGCGGCCCGTAGGTCAAGTGGAGCGTCGCGACGAGCTTGGCGAGGTCGTAGCCCATCGGGGCGAGGGACAGGTCGTCCGAGTCGACGGCGACGATGTCCTGCGTGCTGGTGATGATGAAGTTCCGCGGGTTGCTGTCCTTGTAGAAGGCGCAAGGTCCCTCGGTGGTCGCTTTCAGCAGGCCGAGCATCGCGTGCAGGGCCGTCTTGTTCGGCAGATAGCCCTGCTCGTAGCGTCGCCGTAGGGCGACGTTCCGGGGACCGAGGTAGTCGTCGAACTGCGTGCCGTCCTGGAAGTGGTGCGGTGTGTCCAGCGACGCGGAGTGCAGGTCGCTGGCCCAGGCGGCACCGTGGGCGTGGCCGAGCAGCTCCGCCACGCGCGGGAGGTCCTCGGGGCGTACGGAGCGGCCCTCGATCCGTTCGAACGTCAGAGACTGCGGTCCGGCGGTGTGGAGGGCAGGCTGCCGCAGCGGCTTGGCGTGGGCGGTGAGCCACCGGTAGTGGCGCACCGCCCCCGCCGCACGCTCCGGTTCCGCGTAGTACTTGGTGAACGGGGCGGGGCTCATGCCGGCTCTCTTCCTTCCTTCGGCTGGGCGACGACGAAGGTGATCCGGGACCGAGTGGTCACCGCCTGGTCGGGAAGGAACTCGTGCAGGGTCGCCGCCAGGGCCCCGGGGTTGCCGTACAGGCCGGGCACCAAGTCGTACTTGGGGTTGGTGGCCAGGTACTGCGCCGTGTGGTCGTGGCCGTCGAAGGTGAAGACATGTTCCTCGTCCAGGACGGCGATCACGTCGAGCGAGGAGGCAGCCACGTTGGCGAGGTTGCCGCTGTGGGCTGCGGTGTAGAGGCTCTCGTGCTGGGCGGCACGCGGATCGAGGCCGGCGGAGGCGACCAGCTGGTCCATCTCCCGGTAGCTGTCGAGACCCTTAGTGACGAGCACGGCCAGACCCCCGGGGGCGAGCACCCTGGCCATCTGCGCGACGACGTCCTCGGGGTGCGGCGAGTGATAGAGGCAGAACGCCGCGACGACGATGTCGCTCGACCCGTCGGGCAGGGGGAGGTCGTGGAAGTCGCCTTGGACGAACCCCACCGTGCTGTCGGGCAGGTCCTTGGCGCGCTCGCGGGCCTGGGCGAGCAGGGAGGGGGCGGCGTCCAGGCCTACGACGCGCTGGGGCCGGAGCTGCTCGGCGATGACGAGGCTGCTCGTGCCGCGACCGCAGCCGATGTCGAGCACCACGCCGAGCCGGTCGGGTCGGGCGTGGTGGGTCTGTACCAGGCTGACGATCGTCTCGGGCACTGGTTGTCCGGCGGTCTTGGCGCGCATCAGGGCACTTGTGCGCCCGGCCAGCCGCGAGGCGTGTCCGTACAGCTCCGACTGCCGGGCGGGGTCCAGGAACGGGTTGGGCTCGTTCATGCCGCACCCCCTGACCGGGGGCGCGGACCGGTCAGGACTGTTCGGCGGCGACCTTCCGCAGCCAGCGGCGCGTCTGTCGCCGGTTGGCCAGCAGCACCACGTCGGCGCCGGAGCCGAACTCCTCGATCTTCGCCATCACGCGGGGCCGCATCTTGCGCCGGTACGTGGCGACGTACTTGATCACGCCCCAGTGGATGCGGTTGTGCACCCCGTTGCCCTTGTGCCCAGCCCCGTGCCGGATCTGCCGGGAGAAGATCCCGTACAGCGCCGCCACGGTCGACACGTCCATCAGGACCACCGTGTCGCAGGCTTCTAGCCGTACCTGGAGCGTCGAGTTGTAGTTGCCGTCGATCACCCACCGCGGCTGCGCGACCAGCTCGCGCTGCACGTCGGTGAACCGATCCATGGGCAGCGCGTTCCACTCGTCGTCGTAGAACGCGGCATCCAGGTACGTCACCGGGGCGTCGAGGATCCTGCCCAGTTCGCGGGCGACGTGGGATTTGCCGCTGCCTCCGCAGCCGACGATGGCGACCTTCTTCATGGTGCTCCAGCGTAGAGAGGTTCGGATGTCCGGCGGCCCCGTCCTCCGGGGCGCGCCCGGAGGATCCGCGCGCCGTGGTCGATCGAGCGGTCTGCATCAGGCAGCTCCCCGCTCGGTCGCGGTGGCCTGGAGGAGGCCGCGCAGGACGGACTCCAGGGTGTTGACCTGCTTGCTCAGGCCGAACAGCCGCAGGCGGTCCACACACGCGGCGATCAGTGCGGCGTGCTGTTCGGTGCCGGCGATCTCGCGCAGGTAGGAGAGGCGTTCGAGCACGTCGCTGCCGGAGCGCACGACCAGCTCCTTCGGGACGAACCGGTCAGCGAAGCGGATGTCCGCCGGGGCCAGTGGCAGGCACCCGGCGAGCACGGCTTCGAAGATGCGCTGGGTCATCTGCCCGACCGCGGCGTACCGCTCGGGGAGCATGAGAACCGTGGCCAGGGACCGGCCGTAGATGCGGGCGGCTTCCTCGAACGGGATCCGGCCGAGGAAGCGAACGTGTGGCCAGCGGTCGGTCTTCGTCCACTTCCCGGCGACAAGATGTTCGACGCGGCCGGCGGCCGGGGCGATGAAACGGTCGAAGGACTCGTCGCGGTCGTACTGGTTACCCACGTAGCCGAGGCCGAGGTCCCTCGGCTGTGCCGCGAGTGCGACTGGGTTCGCCTGGGCGAGGAGGTCCTCGGCGACGGGGAAGAGCAACGTGTGCGCGCCGTGGGTCGGTGCGAGGGCGGCCTCGCAGACGCGGGTGTGCGCAGTTTGGCGCCACACGCTTTCGGCTCGCAGGGTGCGGTCCTTGTCCCAGATCACCGTAGGTGTCTGGTGCCGCACGGTGTAGTGGTTGATGAGCTGGGCCTGGCGGTGCAGGTCGCAGGTGTGTCCCTCGCTCCCGCACACGGTGGTGTTGCGGCCGGTGATCGCCCAGCGCCACTCCAGGAACAAGACGTCGATGTCCGGAACGCCATCGTCGAAGGCGTACGTGCCGCCGAGGTCGTCGTCGGCTTCGATACGGTCGCGGTCAGCCTGCAAGAAGACGACGTCGTGACCGCGGTCGAGGAGGGCGTCGATGAAGGGGCGGCGGTGGCTGCGGCCCCCGTCGGGGGTGTCGGTGACCCCGTTGCCGAGGAAACCCCAGAAGCTGTATCCGATTTTCACTTGGTGATCCACCGCCCTTCGAGGAGCAGGGCATCGAGCCCGGAGTTGGCCAGGCAGTCCAGGGCCATCTCCGGTGTTCCGCAGATGGGCTTGCCCTTGACGTTCAGGGATGTGTTGATCAGCACGGGCACGCCGGTACGGCGGCCGAAGGCGGTCAGAACCGCGTGCATGAACGGGTTCTGCGCCTTGGTGACGGTCTGGAGGCGGGAGGTGCCGTTGGCGTGCACGATGGCCGGCACGTGCTCGCGCGCCTTGTCCGTCACGCCGGAGGCCATGGACATGTACGGCGCCTGCTGGCCGAGGGTGAAGAAGTCCGCGGCACGCTCGGCCAGGATCATGGGGGCGAAGGGCCGGAACGGCTCGCGGAACTTCACGGTGGCGTTCAGCCGCTCGACGACGCCGGGCTCCAGCGGGGAGGCAAGGATCGAGCGGTTGCCCAGAGCCCGCGGCCCGGCTTCAACGGCCCCCTGGAACAGCCCGACGATGGTGCCGTGGGCCAGCTGATCAGCGAGAAACTCTGCGGTTTCGATGCCCAGGGTCTTCTGGTGAAGGCCGGGCCAGGTCGCGAGGTCGAGGGGCCGGTCCTCGTAGGACGGGCCGAGGTAGCAGGTGCGGGCGACGCCGACCACCGGGCGTGGGCTGTGGCCGTCGACGTGCACGGCAAGGGCAGCACCGATCGCGGTGCCGGCATCACCGGGCGCGGGCGGCACGAAGACCTCTTCGAAGATGCCGGCCTCGATGATCCGCCCGATGCTCACGCAGTTCGTGGCGACTCCGCCGGCCACACACAGGCGGCGGGAACCGGTGAGCACGCGAGCGCGGCGGGCGAGGTGCACCATCACCTGCTCGGTCCGTTCCTGAAGGGCCGCCGCCAGGTCTCGGTGGACTTCGGCCAGGGGCTCACTCGGGTGCCGTTCGGGGCAGGTCTCGGCGATGAAGCGGGGGGACGTTCGCTCGTATCCCGACGTCAGGGTGCGCGTGGGGAAGTAGGCGGGGTTGATGCGGAATCCCGTTGCCGTCGTACGGACGGCCTGGGCGAACAGGCGGCGGAAGCGGGCCGGATCGCCGAGGGCGGCCAGCGCCATCACGGTGCCCTCCTCGTCGCCCCGGCGCCAGCCCAGGTGCTCGGTGACGGCGCCGTACACATACCCCAGAGAGGCCGGGTCGTTGATCGCCTCCAGGGTCTGCGCGCGGGGCCGGAGCGTGTCGTGGCCGAGAGCGATGGTGGTGGTCTGGCGCTCGCCGAGGCTGTCGACCACGAGCACGGCGGCTTCGTCCCAGCCAGAGGCAGCGAAGGCCGTGAGCTGGTGGGCGCGATGGTGCAGGACCGGCATGACGCGGGCGGCGGGGAACTGCCGACCGATCAGACGCATGCGCTGCTGGGTGCGCACGGCCACCTTGGCGAACCCGTGTGCTCGGGCGATGGCCCGGTCGCGCGTCGCCGGGGAGAGCGCCAGCCGCAGAGCAGCGGGCGACTCGGCGAGGTAGCGGGCGGGCTGGAAGTTGTAGGCGACGGCGTCCACGTCGGCCGCGGTGAGCTTGGCCTGGTCGAGCAGCCATGCGACCGCGTGGGCCGGGTACGCCTTGGTGTGCTTCTGCTCTGAGAGGCGTTCTTCCTCGACAAAGCCGACCAGTTCGCCGGCCACCAGCAGGGCTGCCGACGAGTCATGGGTGTACGCGCACAAGCCGAGGACGACCGCGGGGGTGCGTTTCATGGCGGCCGTCACCTCGCCCCGACTGTCGCGGCGATCTTGGACGAGCGACGTTCCAGCTCGCCGTACCACGCAGTGAGGGCCTGGCCGAGGGGGCCGTCGATCCCGACGGCAGCCCGCCACGCCTGGGTGCGCTGTCCGTCCTTCCACAGCAGGTAGCTGCGCAGCGTCTCGGACATCGCGTCCCAGCCAGGATGGCCGGTCACGTCGCGGGCCTCGATCTGGTCTAGCAGGCCGCCGAAGCCCTTCCACGGCGTTCTCAGGTCGGGCATGACCGGGCTCGCCGCCAGCGAGGTCAACTGCTCGGCCTGCTCTACGTGGTGGTCATAAATGTGCAGGGAGCCAACGTGCAGGTGAAACTCGCCCAACTCCGCATCGAGCCACCCGGCAACCAGCTCGTGCAGCACGGTGTAGAAGAACACGTCGTACGGCATGCCGATCCACACGTCCTGGCCGCGCATCGTGGTCGCCATGTGCAGGCGGCCGGCGCGCAGGTGGAAGTGAAAACCGAGGGTGCAGGGCACGTCCTTGTGCCCGGCGGCGTCCTGGGCCGGGTCGTACAACTGGATCAGGGCCCGCCGGGAGTCGGGGTCCTCCTTGAGGATCTCCACGACGCGGGACAGTTGGTCGACCTTGCCGCCCCAGTTCCGCATCCTGGGCCCGTACGCGCCGAGCAGGACGCCGTCGTCGGCGTACTTCCGCAGCCGCGCGTTGTAGTCGAAGATCCACGGAGCGTCGGAGCCGGACAGGTGCCAGACGGTCTCGGCGACCGCGAAGGCCGGGTTCACGACCCTGGCCGGGGGCGCGTAGAGCAGACGGGCGCGCGGCTGGGTAAGCAGGAGATGGACGTCGCGGACTTCCCGGGTTGCCATGCCCCGGGGGCTGACTCTCTCGCCGGACTTGGCCAGCGTGATGGCGCCGGAGAACAGCTCGGCCATGCTGTCGGCGGTGAGGTGCGTCATCGGGCAGGGACTCCTTCGCCCTGAAGCGGCACAGAGTCCGAGCCGTGGGCATCGTGGTGGACGTGATCGGAAGACGTGGCGCGGGCTTCGGCGCGCTGGGTGATGAGGCGAGCGACCTGGGCCGCGCTGTTGCCGCGCCACCGGCACACCGCGTCCGTGGCCGTCTGCGAGCCGGGCGGGTGTGGATCGCGCAGTGCGGAGAGCGCCTCGGCGACGTCGTGAGCGTTTCTGCACCGCGTCGCGAGGCCATGAATGGCCAGGTCCAGCGTGCGTTCGCCCGGCGAACCGATCTCGAGAACCGGGACGCCGAGGAGAGCAGCCTCGATCCCGCACGTCGAGTACGCGCTCGCCAGCGCGTTGGCACCGGCGAGGCAGCCGCGGGCGCCAACACGCGGATCGGCGACGGCCACACGGGGCCCTCCGTCGCTCCGCAGCAGTGGGGCGAAGCCGTCGGTGCTCTGTGCCGGATGCGGGGCAATGACGAGCCCCCAGTCGCCGTCCGCCTCACGCAGTCCGTCCAGGAGAAGGTCTGCCTGGGCCTTGAGTCGATCGGGGCCGAACGGCTGGCAGGCCCATACCGCGATACGGGCAGGAGCGCGGCGGTTGCCGGGAGCCAGCACCTTCTCCAGGTACCGCCGCTGCGCCTCACGGCCGAGGTCCGCGAGCGCATCGAAGCGGGGCTGCCCCAGCACGTGCACCTCGGCGGCGGGGTGGCGCATCCACGCTGTCGCCAGCGGGCGGTCCCGTTCCCCCATCACGACGATGTGGCGGCTGTGCAGTGCCGGCCATGCGACCGACTCCGGCGTCCACGCCCCGTGCTGGACGTGGACCGTGTTCGCGCCGTGGCGTTCGGCCGTGTGCAGGGCCAGTGCGCCCAGCGGGCTGGTGTCGTTGCTGAGGAGGACGGTATGTGGTCGGGTCGCGGCGAGGACACCGCCCAGCCACGTTTCCGCTTGGACAAGGGCCCGCCACGAGGGCTGTGTGCACCCGCCGCTGGATTCCAGGAGTACGGACAAGAGTCTTACGAGTCGCGCAAGTTGGACGGAGTGGTCTTTGATGCGGACGGTGTGGTGGTCCTCGGGCAGGTGGAGGTCCACGGCGGTGCCGGAAAGGGTGAAGAGGTCGCTCGGCGATGTGCACAGGTCGATGCCCGTGGTCGCCGGTGCCGGGCATCGCTCCGCCGGGTCGGTGGCGAGGTCGAGCATCAAACTCGTCCGCCCGTCGCGCTCCAGCTCGACGAGCACAGGCATCAAGGTGGCGGCGTGCCGGGAGGACCAGGAGAGCGCTACGACGTCTCTCTCCCGTAGACGCGAGGGGCGCGGACTCGGCTGGGTGTTCGCCGTGCTGGCCCGGGCAAGGTTGCGTAACTGGGCGGAGCGGGAGGGGTTGTACGGTGCCGCCGCTCCGAGCAGGTAAGCGATGCCGGACCAGGTGACGGTGTAGGCCAGGTACTCCCTTGAGCTGCTCGAACGCAGACCGACGAGCCCTTCGTACGGAGCAAGGGCCACGGGCCCCGGAGCTGCCGAGAACGGCTCCCAGGCGCTCAGGGCCAGCAACTTGCGCAATACCTCGGCCACGAAGCGCCGAACGGGAACGTGCTGCACATGCAACCAGCTGGCCCCACCAGGCGTCGAGACGAGCGCAGCGCTGTAATTCTCCAGGGCGGCCATGACGGTCTCGAAAAGATGACGCAGTTCTTTTCGGTCGAGGGGGGCGGCCTCCAGCTCAGCCGTCTTGATGCACTCGGTCTGCACGTGGCCGAGGGCACCGGTGCCGACGAGAGCCCATCGGGGCTGGCCACCGAGGTCAGAACGGACCAGGCCCAGGCCGCCGGCAGGACGGATGCTCACACCAGGCTCCCCTCGATGAAGGGTTCGGACGGCTCGACGGAGTGGAGGAGCTGCAGCAGTTCCTGCGGAGACGCGAGGATCTCCGGAGGGGGTGAGGCGGGCTGCCCGTACCCCCACCCCGCGTGGACGTACGCGACGCCGGCGCGAGCCGCCGACTCCTGGTCGACCGCCATGTCCCCCACGTACGTGGCTTCAGAGGGATCTACCCCCAGGTCGATCAGCGCCAGCAGGATCGGGTCCGGTGCCGGCTTCGCGCGGCCCAAGTTGCCCGGCGTGCGAACCGTCGCGAAGGGGCAACCGAGTTGAGCGAGAAGCGGTGCGGCGCGGTCCAAGGGCTTTGACGTCACGACTCCCAGCCGCCAGTCCGCGGCAGCGAAGGCATGGAGGACCTCCGCGATGCCGGCGAACTGCCGGGCGAGGTGGGAGGCGGACCGGGACGCCGTCTCGTACGTCTCATTGACGAGCTCGGCGTCCCCCACTCCGAGGCGGTGCATGATGTCGATGAACTCGCGCCCCAAGTGGGGCTCGTACGAGGCAAACGGCATGTCGAGTCCGTGAGTCGCCTGGACCTCACGCCACGCCCTTTCCATGACCGGCCGGGTGTCGAGCAGGACACCGTCGAGGTCGAGGAGTAGGGCACGTGGTGACGTACCGGAGGAGGTTCGCTTCGTCGGCGCAGAGACAGACGAAGGCGGAGGGATCGAGTGGGTCGTCACAGCGAGATCTCCTCGAGGAAGGGGATGCGGTAGCGGGCGAGTGCGACCATCCGGTGTCACAAAGGCCGGCTGCACTCGCCGGACAGGAAGAGAGCGGTGTGCCTGCCGAGCCAGCAGCGTTCCTGCTCGGCCCACCCGTTCTGGAGGGCCTGGACCTGTTCCTCTGTGAAGCCGCGCTGCCATGGCCTCTCGTCCGGCTCGGCTCCGCGCCCGGGACAGACGCGTACGAGGACGTACAACTGCCCGCCGGGCCGCAGCCACCGTCGTGCTCCGACCATGAAGCGCTGGTGATCGATGAACGGCAGGACGTTGCGGCAGACGATGAGATCGAGCGAGGCGGGCGGCAACTGGGGCGGGATCGCGTCCGCGTCAACGTCGTGGACGCCGTAACGCAATCGATCTCCGGTGCCTTGTCTCTGAGCGGTCTGGATCGCCGCCGACGAGAAGTCCAGGCCCAGCACGTCGTACCCCCAGTGGACAAGCTGCCTGCTGAAGCGGCCGATGCCACAACCGACGTCGAGCACGGACGACCCGGCGGACGGGGTGATGTGCTGGAGGAATCGTTCGGTCTCGGAGGCGGTCACAAGGCGGTCTACGGCGCGGCCCTCGCGGTACCAGGTATCCCACTGGGCGGAGCTGAGGTGGTCCACGGCCGTCGTCATGCCTCGTCCTGAGGGAATCCGGGCAGAGCTGGAAGACGCCACTCCCCCAGAGGCCGGGAGACATGCAAGGCGGCGGAAGCGGTAGAGATCGAAGCCGCCATCGCGCATCTCGCCGGCGGGACCGGCGTGAAGGTCCAGCCCGGCCTCGCCGGGCGGTCCCGGGGCAGCGTCCTGGATGGCGAGGAGGGCCTCGCCATGGTCACGGCGCGGTAGGACTCGCGGCGCCCCGTCGGTGTGCCCCTCGAACGTCATGCTGGTCCCCCTGGTCAGGTGTAGTGGTAGGTGATGGCGAGCACGGCGAACACGGCGGCGATGAGGAGGACCTGGGCGCTGACCTGTCTCCAGCCCCAGCCCTTCGCATCCATCCAGAGCAGCGGATGCCTTCAAGTCGGCGCGTCCGGCTTATCAGGGATCACGAGGTGCACGAACGCCTGGTACCGCTCGCCCAACTCCTTGATTACGGCGTGGTACTCGTCGTCATCCGAGCTGATGTTGTGCCGGTCGAGAGCGATCACGCCGTCCGCGAAGCCGCCTCGGATCAGTCGCTCTACCTCGCCCCAGCCAGGACGCTTCCAAGGTGGCGTGTAGACGCCACGGCTGGTGCGCGAGCCGGGGAAGTACGTCGTGGTCACGGGGACGGCCACGTCGTGAAGCCGTGCTCCTATCGCGTATCCGCGCTGCTCGGCCTCGGCCTGGAGGGTGTTCCAGTCCTCGTCCGGGCTCGCACCCCGGCCCAGCACCAAGCTGTATGCCAGCACGCGGAGTTGGCGATCACTGGCGTGACGCTCGTACCTTTCGGTGGCCTCGCGGTGGAACTGCTGACGAAGCCAACGAAGCTGCCCGCTACTCGACGGACGTTCCAGCGTGGAGGGCCCTTGATGCCAGCTTCGGATCCGAGAGTTGTCGGCATCCATCAGGTCAGCGGGCGTCTGCATCTCCGTGGGCACATCACGGTGGGTCGTCGTAGATGACGATGAACGAGGCATGACGAAACTCCCATCTGGGTCCAGCCAAGTTGCGTGCGGAACGGGGTGAGTGGCGCAGACGAAGTACAAAGTGCGTGATCTGGCGACTACGTTGAGCCAACCGCGGATTCGCGGAGAGGGACATCCCTGAGCGGCTGTCAGGGCCGCCAAGGTCGCCAAAGATCTTTTAGGAACCGAGGGGCACGCCATGGCCCGTACACGTAACAGCGCTCTCGCTGCGGTACTCGCGGAAACCGGCTGGTCGCAGACGCAGGCAGCGGCGGCCTTTGTCCGGGTTGCGTCCGAGTGCGGGGCCCGAGACCTGGTGGGAGTCTCGCGCTCGCATGTCTCGATGTGGGTGTTGGGCACGCGCCCGAGCGGGCAGGCACCCCATATCCTCTGCGAGACGTTGTCCCGCAAGCTCGGCCGCCGTGTGACTTCGGGGGAGATCGGGCTCGCTTCCGTCCCCGGGCAGTCGGAAGGCGGTTCCGACTGGAGCGTCGACCCTTTGACCCTGTTAGCCGAACTGGGAAGCGACGACTTGGACATGCATCGACGCAAGATGCTGGCAGCGACCGCCTACTCCGTAGCTGGCCTTTCGCTTCCGCCGGCAGCTTGGTGGGAAGCCGCCCCTGCCGCCGCAAAGGGCCGGCAAGCTGCCTCCTCCCGACGGGTATTGGCGGAGGACATCGATGATCTGCGCGACCTCACCAGCTACTTCTCCGCCCGTGACCAGCAGCGTGGCGGCGGCAGAGGGCGTCGCGCGCTCGTGGGGTACTTGCGGGAGGAGGGTGTGCCTCTGCTGAGTAGACACTTCATCACCGAGAAGATGCGACGCGAGACATACTCTGCCGTCGCAGAAATGACGTACCTCGCAGGCTGGATGGCCTTCGATGCCTCCGAGCACCGTACCGCTCAGCGCTACCTCACCCTCGCGGCCCGAATCGCGGCCGAAGGGGACGACGGACCGCTCAGCGGCCATATCCTGCGAGCTCTCGCCCACCAAGCCGTGGACTTGGGCCACCCCCAGCGGGCTCTTGACCTGGCAAGCGCTTCCATGTCGAGCGAACGCTACGGCCAAGCCGGTCCAAGGGAACGGGCCCTACTCAGCATCGTGTATGCACGTGCCCTCGCGGCAGCTGGCGACCACACCGGCACCCTCAGCGCAATCCGCCGAGCCGAACGGGACCTGTCCCACGCCGACACCGACGAAGCTCCAAACCGCGTCGGATTCTTCCAGGAAGCATCGCTCGCCCACGAGACGGCTTGCGCCCTCCGCGACCTCGGCCAGACCCGTGACGCAGAGATTCACTTCCAGCGAAGCGTCGCAACCCGCCGCCGTCAGCTTTTTGCCCGCACCCACAGCGTGACCTTGGGATACCTCGGCGCGGTCCAGGTCAAGCAGGGACACCTGGACGAGGCCTGCTCCACCTGGAACCAAGCTCTCGACGCCATGGCCGGAATCCGCTCCGGCAGGGCACGCGACGTAATCGTTCGCATGCAGAGCGACCTCTCACCCGTCCGGAAGCGCGGTGGCCGGCACGTTGCGGAACTGGACCGCCGCGCATGCGAAATCCTGCGCACCATAGGGTGATCGCATAACTCGGCAGTCGGACCGCCGTCGGCCCGCATTACCAGTTGTAGCGCGAAGGGAGAGCGAAGAACGGTGACTACATACGAGGTCAGCTCGATCGCGACCATCGTAGGGGGCCACGAGCGCGTCCTGGACGATCACCAGGGTGGCGTGCATTCCATCATCCGCGTCCACAGCACGTATCCGCTCGAAACGCTTCAGGGAATCGAGGAGTTCTCGCACCTGACGGTGACCTGGCGCTTCCATCTGGCAAATCCCGAAGATGTGCAACTGCATGCACGGAGCCCGCGAGGAAACCCGCGGTGGCCGGCGACAGGGACGTTCGTCCACCGCAATCACCGCAGGCCGAATCAGCTCGCGGTCAGCTACCCGCGTCTGCTCGACGTGGATGGCCGAGACCTCCTCGTCACCGACCTCGATGCCGTAAACGGCACTCCCGTGCTTGACCTGGCACCCTACTTTCAGCAGATGGGACCCCAGGGCCCTGTTCGTCAACCCGCTTGGCCCGGAGAAATGCTCGATCCGTGCTATTGGGCGGACGCGAGCGATCGGCCCACACCTGACGGAGCACCGTAAACACCTGGGCTTGATTCGCTTTGACGGGCAGTCGAGATCTGGGGTTCAGCCCCGGGAGGACGCCCATCGTCGAGAGCATGGGGGAAGAAGAAGCCTTCGGTGCGGGACTGGGTAAAGCAGGCCAAAGTCGACGCGGGCGAGCGCAACGGGCTGACCAGCAGTGAGCTCGCAGGTCTGGCCGCGTTGCGGCGGGAGAACCGCAGGCTGCGTGACGCAGTTGCTGCTGGACAGCCACCGCGCCCTCGCCCAACAGGTGCCCGACTTCTCCCACGTGATGTACGGGGCCATCCTGCGCGGCGCGCGTCCGCTGAAGGCGAAGAGATCCTCCACCAGATCCTCATCAGCTGCGGCCAGGGTGGGTGAAGGCAAGGGCATAGGCCCGCTGGGGCTGGCTGGTTACACGGTCGCCCGCGATGGAGACAGCACGAAGAATAGCGGCGGCCACCGTGAAGTCGAAGACGTCGGTTCGTACGGCGCGACGCAACGGGCACGAGTCGATCGGACTTGGGGCGACGATCGGCGCGCTGGGTACCTAGCGGGCCTGAGAGCTCCCGGCCGCCGGGGCGACGCTGGATCCTCGGTGCCTGGCCATCGTTCCCGAGCTGGCCCCGGCACGTCCGTAAGGGAGAGCTGCTCATTCTGGTGTCAGACTCATCTCGAACCACACGAGCTTGCCAGCTGAGAGCCTGGTTGCCCCCCACCGTCTGGACAGCCGGTTGACCAGGAAGAGCCCGCGCCCGCCTTCGTCGGTTTCCAGAGCGCGCCGCTGCTGGGGCAGATGCGGTGAGTCGTCGCCGACCTCGCAGCGCAGGATGTCGGTCCGCAGCAGCCGCAGGGTTACCGGCCGCTCCGCATACCGCACGGCGTTGGTCACGACCTCGCTGACCAGGAGCTCCACCACGTCCGCGATGTTGTCGAGCCCCCATCGACTGAGCGCCCTGCGGGCCCGCTTGCGGGCCCGCCTGGGTGCCTGGTCGTTTGGCTCCAGGAGCCAGTAGGCGACGTCACTTGGCGCAATCCCGTCGAAGCGGGCGGCGAGCAGCGCGATGTCATCATCCCGGTCGCCGGGCGCCAACACGGCCAGCACGTCGTCACAGATAGCCTCCAGCGGCGGTGGCTGGTCCGGACTGGCTAGCTGGGTTGCGGCGGCCGCGAGCCGCTCTCGAAGCATCTCGATGCCCGTCCAGACATCCCGTGCCCGGGACTCCACCAAGCCGTCCGTGTACAGCAGGAGCGTGGCCCCTGCCGGTGCGTCCAGCTCGACTGCCTCGAAGCCGACCCCGCCGACGCCGATCGGGGCACCTGGCGGCACCTTCAGTACCTCGGCCCGACCGTCGATGTGGAGCAGGATGGGCGGCGGGTGGCCGGCGTTGGCGATAGTGACGCGGTGCGCGACCGGGTCGTACACCACGTACAGGCACGTCGCCATGCGGTCGCTGCCGAGACGCTGGGCCTGCTCGTCCAGGTGATGCAGCACCTCCTGTGGCGGCAGGTCGAGCCCGGCCAGCGTTTGGGCGGTGGTACGGATCTGGCCCATGATCGCCGCGGAGGTCATCGAGTGGCCCATGACGTCGCCCACGACCAGGGCGACCCGGCTGCCGGGCAGCGGAATCGCGTCGTACCAGTCGCCGCCGACCCGGGCCGTCTGGGCGGCGGGGAGGTAGCGGGAGGCGAGCCGGACCCCGGTGGGCTGGGGAAGTGAGTCGGGCAGCATGATGCGCTGGAGCTCGTCGGCGAAGTACGCCTCACGGCCGTACAGCACGGCCTTGTCGACACCGAGTGCGGTCTGGGTAGCGAGCTGAGCGGCGGCCAGTAGATCGTCCAACTCGAAGGCGGGCCGCCTGGCTCCGCGCAGGAAAACAGCGGCACCGATCACCCGCCGTCGCCCGCGCAGCGGCGCCAGAATCGTATGGCGTCCAGTGGGTTCGGTTCGATCGGGGCCTATCAGCTCGAGAAAGGCAGCTTGGGCAACAGCGGAATGCCCGAACACCGGCCGTACGCCACGCAGCACCTCAGCCAGTGCGCTGTTCGGGCGGACCTCGCTCACTTCGAGCACGGGCCAATCGATGGTTTCAGCTTCGCCAGCCAATCCTTCCCGCTGTTCCAAGCGACGCAGCCGCAACACGAGCGGGAAGGCTGGCCGTTCGTTGCCGACCGGGATCTGGTCACAGAGATAGACGAGTACGGCATCGGAGAACGCTGGCACGCTCGCTCTGCACAGGCCCAGCACGATCTCGTCCAGGTCGATGCCACGGGAGATGCGTCGGGTCGCGGCGCCAACGAACCGGAATCGATCTGAATTTCTTCGCACGACTAGCTCGGCTCCCGGCCCATCAACCCTGGTGGGGCGGTTGTTCAGGGTTGTTCGGGATAATCCCTCTTCACTGGGTGCCCATCTGTCGACCTCGAGAGTTTCAGGAATCAGGACTTCCGGCCCGAGTCCTTGCTGTGGGTCCGCAAGAGAGCTACGCCACCCCAGCTCGTCGGCAATTTCGTCGACGGTGTCATGCTCACGGTCGAGTAGAAAACGGGCGGTTTGGAGCGCTTCGTCTACCTGGTCAAGGGTGCTGTCCTCGTCGGAAGGGCCGGTGAACTGCTGGGGAAGTTCGATTTTGGAGGCCGCCTCGGGTGAGAAGCCTGGATTGCCTGCGGTCCGGAGTTCCTGAATCTCGGCTTCCAGTACGAGAATCCGGCGCGCCGCCATATCTGCGACGGCCTGAGCCCGTACCCGTTCGGTTTCTGCTCGGGCGAGGTGAAGTTGCAGGTCTTCGCGCTGTGCTGTGGCGCGTCCCAGGCGGTGCTGCAGGGTTCCGGTGTCCGCGATGCCTGGGCTGCTCGGGGCTGCGGTCATTGCATCCAGACGCCGCGTGAGACCGGAAATTTGTGCCTGCGCCTGCCCGAGAAGGTTGAAGAGGACTGTGGCAACCTGCAGCGACTGGTTACGGGCTCGCTCGCTGGTTTCATACGCCTTGCGTACTCGGTTGAGCTCTTCCAGTGCGTTGAGGGCTCGTTCCTGCGCCTGGAAGACTTCTCGTACGGATACCGCAGGTTCGCCGTCGGGGGCTATCACAGTGGGCCGAGCCTGAGCTGCCTCCCACAGAGTTCGAGCGGGTTCCATGCGACGGGTTGTCACCGATTGCGGTTCGTGGTGAAAACACGAGTCTGCAACCGCCTCAACCAGGTCCCATGTCAGGCCGTCGCCAGCGAGCCGTTCACGCAACTTCCTCAGTGGGGGAACCACTCCGTCGTGGAAGTGATCCGCGACAAGCTGAGCGTGTAACTCCGGAACACGCATTTCCGCTTCGTCCAGCCACGACCTGACGATACCCACAAGATCATTGATCTCGGTGCAGGGCCCCCTGGCCGCCGCCCATGGACGGCCCGGCCGCTTCACAGCAGTCACCCTTTATGTCCCTTCAGGGGATGTTGCGAACAACCCGACGTTGTCAGCAGAACAACATCCAACCCACGCATGGGGGCCCGTCGCAGGTGGATCATCAATTTGCCCGCCGGCAGGCGCATACCGCCAGTCGACGTCCGGCTGCGGGCGTAGCTTCCAGCCCCACCGGACTTCCGCACATCACCGAAGGAACGGAGTGCATCGTGCACAGCAGCCACGACACCGGCCCAACGACGGACCCCTCACGGCGAGCTCACCATGCGAGGGCTTGGCTTCTGCGCCGACGTCCTGCCCTGCTCTCTAGCGCTCTCCGCGGTGCCGCCTATGCCACTGGGGCCGGCCTCGTAGGTCTCGGCTTCTGGTGGCTCCAGCAACAGTTGTAAACCGCACCGATCAGCAGAGCAGGCGATGCGCCGGGCCAGCTCGGCGTGCGGTGCCACCAGCCCGACGGCCGCAGGGTGCGTCGAACGACGACGACACTGTGACGGGTGTCCGAAGACGCCAGCCACTGGAAGCTTGGTGCTCAGCCCGCTTCGATTGTCAGGGTGCGAACGAGTGCAGGCAGTGATGGTGTGCTCGCACTGCCGGGCACTTCGAATGGGCGCGGATAGTCTCCTGGTGTCCGGTGAAAGGGGCGGGACATGCTCACACTCGGCGCGCAGGCGGCCAAGCGTCTGGCGTTCATCGAGTTGCTCTAACAGCATGGCGTTGAGCAGGGGAGACCGCCGATGGCGATGGCAGCGACGAGCCTGCTCCGAGCCGCCGTGACGGGACCGCCCTCACGTGACCGCTGTGACCCAGAGATGGGGCTGGTCAGCCGGCTCACCGAACCGATGTCCGGCAACCAGCTCGACGCGGCCCGAAGAGATCTCGAAACTGTCACGACAGCTCCGACACCGCTTCTCACCAGGCTGAGGAGGGAATCCCTGACCGGCCGTGGCGTACGTCCGAGCCAGTAGAGGGCCTCACAAAGAGCTGACGTTCCTCTACCCAGAGTGATCAAGTCCTGCAAAACTGGCGCGATGAGACGTGTGCACCTGGAAGCGGCCGAAGACCATGTTGAGCGCCTGGCGAGAGAGCACGATCCCGTGGGAGCCGTGAAGGAGCTCATTTGGAACGCGCTGGACGCGGATGCCACCAAGGTCACGGTAACCATCGAGCGGTCGGCCACTGGTGCGGTGGACAAGGCCATGATTGCGGACGACGGGGAGGGCATCACCCCTGAGGGCTGCACGACCGCTTTCGAGAAGATCGGTGGTTCGTGGAAGAAGCACAGCCACACCACGGTCGGCGGCCGCCCCTTGCACGGCCGTGCGGGCCAAGGCCGTCTCCGGGCGTTCGCCCTCGGCGCCTTCATCAGGTGGACCACCGTCGCCAAGGGACTTGACGGCCTGCGGAAGACAACGGTCACGGCGCACAACGCCTCGCGCAACGACTTCCAGATCGGCGACTCCACGCCCACGCACGAACCGACGGGAACACTGGTCGAGGCTTGGGGTCGGCAGTCGGTGGTCCTGGACCGCCTCACCGCCAATCGCGCTCGGAGTCTGCTGACGACGGAGTTCGCTCCGTACCTGGCCAGGTACCCCAGGGTCGAGATCGTCTTCGACGGGGAGAAGATCGACCCCACCGCGGTTATCCAGAAGCAGTCCGAGGAACGCGTCGAATTCGAGCACGACGGTGCTATGGAGACCGCTGTCGTCCGGATCATCGAATGGGACATGCGGGTGGAACGCGAGCTCCATCTGTGCGATGCCCTCGGCGTCCCAGTCGACATCACGGAGACGAGGATCCAGGCGCCTGGCTTCGATTTCACCACCTACGTCCTCTGGGGCCGGATGACGGAGCACCGGGGCGACTTCCTGCTGGGCGAAGCGTCCGACGGCCCGGTGGCATCGCTTCTGGCCGCCACGCGGGAACACCTAAGGTCGTACTTCCGGAAGCGGGCCGTGGAGCGCCGCAAGGAGGTGGTCGACCAGTGGAAGGATGCCGGTCTCTACCCGTACGACGCCGAGCCGACAAGCGAGGCCGAGAAGGTCGAACGGGAGACGTTCGACATCGTGGCGTCCACCATTCACCGCCACATGCCTCGGCCGGCGAAGCATCAAAAGGCCACGCTCGCCCTGCTGCGCGAATCGGTCAAGCATCAGCCAAGCAACGTGAACCGGATACTCGACGAGGTCTTCCGCCTCACGAGCGACGACAAGTCGGAGCTCGATCGCCTCCTGAACCGTACGAGCCTGTCGAGCATCATTAGGGCGTCCACGAGCGTTACGGACAGGCTGGATTTCCTCGCGGCCCTCTCCCATATGGTCTTCGATCCGGAGGTCAAGAAGCTCGTCAAGGAGAGGTCGCAGCTCCACAAGATCCTTGAGAACGAGACGTGGGTGTTCGGCGAGCACTACCAGTTGCTCGTGAGCGATCGCTCCCTCGACCAGGTGCTCGATCGTCACCTCGGCCGTCTCGGGCGGGACAACCGGAGCCCTCAGCCCGTGTACCGAGAAGACGGATCGGTGGGGATCGTCGACCTCATGCTGTCGAGATCCAGGCGCGAGCACGACCGACAGCAGCATCTGGTCGTGGAGTTGAAGGCACCCAAGGTCAAGGTGGGTGACAAAGAGCTCCAGCAGATCAAGAGTTACGCGCTCGCCGTGGTCGAGGACGCCCAGTTCGCCGACGTCGGGGCGGAGTGGGACTTCTGGCTCGTCACTTCAGAGATGAGCAAGGTCCTGAGAGCGGAAGCCAGGCAGGCGGGAAGGCCCCGCGGGTGCATCTGGGATCTGAAGGAGAACGAATACACCGTCCGTGTTTGGGTCAAGACATGGTCGGAGCTGATCGACGAGAGTAAGGGCCGCCTGCAGTACTTCAAGGAGCATTTCGACCATGACCCGTCGGTCGAGCAGGCAATCGACTACCTGCGTCACTCCCATTTCCCGTACCTTCCAGACGCTCTGATGCCAGCTCCGCGTGACGGGCAGACAGGCGATACCGGAGCTGGCGTCTCGGGCTCGACGAACGCAGCAGCGGATCCTGGTGTGAAAGTAGGCGCGAAGACAGAGCTCCAGCCAAGGGCCTGAGACTCTATCGTCGCCTCGCTCCAGCCTCCCAACAGCAGCGATCAGCGTGTGGCGGCGCGTTGGACGCTCCTCGGCTCTATCGCGGCCGAAGCCCCTGAGCGGCAAACCCCCGCGTCGGCGGGGGAACTAGGCAGCTTCTTTCGGATCATCTCTCCGGCCAGAGGAAGATGGCGGCGATGTAGAGTCCGGCGAGCTAGATGGTGGCCGTCTTGTCGTAACGGGTGGCGAGGGTCTGGCGCAAGGCGACCACGGCCGTCATCGACCACACGGGCCAAAGGCCCTTCGGAACGGGATTTCTGCAGGAGACCGGCTATCTCTTCGAGGAGTACATCGGCCGCCAGCTCCGCCTGATCCAGGATGCTGCTGTGCCGCCGATGAGATCACGCACCGCGTTGCAGGCGGTTCTCTATTTCCCAGTGTGACTGCACGCATGTGGCCAGGAGTGCCGACGGCGCGGTGAGGGCATCCGCGCTGGTGATCAGGTAGACGAACTCGACGGCCCGTCGGCCCTCCCTGGTGACGGTGCGCCGTCCGGCTTCCCAACGAAAGCAGGTAGGTACGCTCGGGTGCCGCGACAGCTTCAACGGCCAATGCCACCAGCCGCATGACCGCCATCAACCGATGGAATGTCGGATCGTCGATGTCCGCGACGACGTGTTCCACGTGCTGCTTGGGCGCCACCAGAACCTTCGCCGGGACAGTGAGCCCTTTCCAACCTCACGCTGCCTCGCGATGGAGGACGAGTACGGCCTGGATAATCACGGTGATGCGATTGGTGCTGCACCGGAGCTTCCGAAGGAGCCGCCAGCTCTTCAGGACTGCCATGGCCTGCTCGACCAGGCAGCGAATCTTGGCCTGACTGCTATTGTTTCGGCGCTTCCACCGCTTGAGCCGGGACAAGTTCGATCCATCACTCCCGGCTGGGTCTCCACGGTCACCATGTTTCACAGTCCGTGAATTGCTGCCGTTGAGCCATCAGCACACAACGTAATCCCTGGCCGTGGACAGCTCCTCTTGCTACGGCAGCCCACGGCGGCTTGACCGGACCGCAGCTTCTCCATTCGTCGGCCAGACCGTTCACCCGAGGGGCATCCCGGAGCCCCGGTCGCCTCAATCAGCAGTCGAGGCGACCTGACACTCAATCAGAAAAGTCAGCATTGAGTCAGCATTCGTCCTGGCACACAAGGTCAGACGCGGGCACACATGGGAACGCCGGTCCAGCGGAAGGCCTTCCTCTGAGGCACTCTCAGCCGCTTCCAGACCTCTCCCGCCCACAGTAACGACGCAGGCGCGATCGGGCACATCTCAAAGCCAAGAACCCGTAAGAACCCGCAGCTCAGCGCACCCGTCCACGCGGTTTCAGGGGCACAGCGGGCAGTGCGGGAGCCGGGAGCGGCGCACCGTCATAGCCACGTACGGTGCCGAACCGATCGCCGTTCATCCAGTCCTCACGCGCATGCGTGATATCGTCCTGGGTTCTGGCCACGAAATTCCACCACATGACGATCTCCTCCTCGAAGGGCTCACCGCCCAGGAGCATCAGGCCGGCGTCGGACTCCGCGCGCAGCGGGAGTTCCGTGCGTCCGCAGCCGAGGTAGAGCATCGAGCCGGGCAGGACGGGGACACCGTCGACCTCCGCCTCGCCGGACATCGACAGCACGGCGTACTCGAAGTCCGGGTCCAGCGGGAGACGCGCCTCGGCCCCCCGGCTCAGGGCGAGGTCGGCGCCGACGATCGGGGTGTACGCGGTACCGGGCGAGGTGGCGCCGTCGAGGGTGCCGAGGATCACCGTGGCCGTGAGGCCGGGGGCGGTGACGGCCGGGAGGTCCGTGTGGTGCTGGAAATGCGGCGCGACGTTGCGGTGGGCATCGGGGAGGGCGACCCAGAGCTGGGCGCCGTGCAGCAGCGCGGCGTGCGGCCGGGGGCTCTCCTCGGAGTGGCTGATGGCTCGGCCGGAGGTCATCAGTCCGAGTTCGCGCGGGCGGATCGTCTCCAGGCTGCCCAGGCTGTCGCGGTGCAGGACCTCGCCCTCGTGCAGCCAGCTGACCGTCTGCAGCCCCATGTGAGGGTGGGGCGGCACCTGCATCCCGGGTTCGTCGGCGATGTCGTCGGGGCCGTAGTGGTCGACGAAGGCCCAGGCCCCGACCATGCGGCGGCCCAGATTGGGCAGCAGTCTGCGGACCTCGGTGGACTCGCCGAGCCGGACATGGCGCGGGGCGAGGAGTTCGCGTACGGGTTCGGCGACGACGAAACCCCGCCCTCCACAGACGGAGAGTGCGGCCTGGCGATCGAGATTGCTCATGGCGGTCAACCTATTCCCGTGCGGCTCCGGGCGGACGGCACCCACGCCGAACATTTAGTGGAATGTTAAACCATCGATGCGTGTTGAGGCGTGTGGATACGTACGGGAGCGGCCCGGCGGCACCCTCGACCGAGGAGGTCACATGAGCGACACCTACTACGAGTTCGGTACCGCCGCCGAGCGCTGGGACCGCGCTCAGTTCTTCTTCGAGTCGAAGGAGTACATGACCGCGGCCCGGATTCTGGGCGGACTCGTCGAGGAGGTGCCGGATCAGGTCGCTCCGCGGTTGCTGCTGGCGCGGGCCTACTACCACTCGGCGCGGCTCGTCCGGGCCGAGACGGAACTGCGCGCGGTGCTGGAACTCGACCCGGTCGAGCAGTACGGACGGCTGATGCTCGGCCGCACGCTGGAGCGTCAGGGCCGGCAGGCCGAAGCGGACACGCAGTTGCGGATGGCGGCCGCGCTGTCCGGGGACTTCACCCCGGCAGGTACTGCCTGACCGCCGCACGCGGCCGGGGCGCCCCCCCCCCACCCGGGGGGGGCCCCCCCCCCCGCGGGGTAAAACAACCCGCCCGGCCCACCACCACACCCCACACCCC
>NZ_JBITIE010000042.1:0-32267 GCF_044458665.1 Streptomyces sp. NPDC050422 | reverse complement strand
CGAGCCCCGCTGCAGCGCCAGATCGACGCCCGCCAGAGCATGCACCGCACCCGGACCACGCCCGTACTGCCGCCGCACACCCCGCAGTTCGACGGAAAGACCGGGTGTGGTGGCCGGAGCCTCCGGCCGGTCGTCCGTCTTCTGCCGCTTGCCGTTGCGTAGCCTCATGTTCCGCCCTTTACGATCATCCAGTGCCAACGGCGTGGAGTGTGCGGGGACGGCTGTGCGCCGGGCGTCATACCCAGGAGCCAATGTGGAGGTGCTACCGCAGTAGGGGCGGATGAGGGCGGGCCCCGGCCGGCCCCGCCGGTGAACCCGCGAAGGGCGGCTCGACGAGTGCAGAACGACGTGCAGGACTCAGACCCCGGCCGTACAGAACACGCACGCCTCCCAGAACGGCAGCGCGTCCAGTACTCGGTGACGTACGCACGAGGCCATCGCCGCTTCCTGCGGCCCGGGCAGGACACCTGCGTCGGGCGCCGCGGTCGCAGGGTCGAAATCCTCCACCATCGCCCGGTACGTGCTCAGGTACGCCTGGGCCCGGGGCGGCTCGTACGTCAGTTCCTCCCACCGGTGGCGGGACAGCGCGAGATCGAGAACGCGCAGCAAGAACCCCTTGGCCGCGGCCCGCTCCTGCGGTGTGTCCCCCCAGTCGAGGTCAGCCAGTCCGAAGCCGACGACCCCGCGCCCCATCACACTCTGGTCCTGAAGCGTCAGCAGCGCGGCGAATCGGAAGTCCCACGGCTCGTGCGCCAGCGCGGACACGGCAAGCATCAGTACGTCCACGAAGACCGTTGTGCCGCCGTTCGTCATCTCCAGGCACCGGCCGTCACCGCCCTCGAATATGTTCATACCCAGAGAGTAGAGAGAACGGGAGACCACGTCTGCGCGACCAACCGCAAGGCCCCGGCTGCCCTGCACGTGGCCGGAGTTCCAGCAGGTACCGGGTGAGCGACCGTCAGGACGGCCGTCGCGTACGTTCTCACCACCCCCGGGCCGTCGGAGCGTGCTCCGGCGGCCCGGGGTCGCCCATGGGGTCAGGCGGAGGTGATGTTCTCCGCCTGCGGGCCCTTCTGGCCCTGCGTGATGTCGAAGGTCACGGCCTGGCCCTCCTGGAGCTCACGGAAGCCGGTGGCGTTGATGTTCGAGTAGTGCGCGAAGACGTCCGGCCCACCGCCGTCCTGCTGGATGAAACCGAATCCCTTTTCCGCGTTGAACCACTTGACGGTTCCGCTGGCCATGCCGGTGCCTCTCAGTCGTTTTCAGGATCCGCACCACACGGACCCAAAGATGCCTGGTCCCACACAGCAAAACGCCCGCGTCACAGCGCGGGCGCTCGAGGAACCACGGCATCTGGAGGTGACGCTACATGCCGAAGCCTGCTGCCACCAGAGATCCTGAGATCGTTGCGGATGTCCAGCGATGGAGGTCACCGCAACAGAGGCACCACGGGCGCATCGACCGACCCCTCGCTCGGACCAAGTCGCCTTGATGTTCAATCCGCAACTACTAGCCCCACGCCGTTCCGTAGCAGCGGAACCGTCCTGCGCAACACAGCAGGACGCGGCCATCAAAGGGTCGACACTGGCCGACTCCGGCGACTTGGGACCGGACACCGTCGCGGGACTCGGCCGGCCCACACAATGAGCCCGGCAGGCCGCCCAAGGGACCCCCGCGGCGGGGCCGCTGCTTGACGCCCGCCACCGCGCCGTCCGGGCCCGGTGCGCCTTCTGCCCACCGGCGTCAGATCAGCCTCAGCAGTCCGACGACGCCGATGTGCAGGGTGCGGCCGATCCGAGCGGCGAAGTCGGCTTTCGTGTCCACGAGTTCAGGGTCGCGCTGCGCCTCGGCAACCGCCTCCGAGGGATGGACGAAGGGGCAGAGACCGGCCGCACAGACGACGGCCCGGGAGACCGGCTCTCGCGCGGCGGGCACGCTCGGATGCGCGGCAGCAGACACCTGCACAGCCGTCGCACCCCCTGGCGGGCGACCGCGACGCACTGTCCGAGCGAGGGCCGGAGCCCGGCACATTCCTCTGCCGTCGGCACCGGAAGACATGTCATTCGCCGCATGATCCGCGTGACGGGCTATCGGGCTATCGGGCTATCGGGCTATCGGGCTATCGGGCAGGGTGCCGCCTCCGGCGATGCGAGATCCCGGCGGCCCGACGGGCCACGAGCCCTGCCGCGACGTCACACTGCGTCCACGCGCGAGAGCGAAGTGTCTCGACCGCCCCGTAAACTGACGTGTGTCCGCTTTGTTCAGGCTCGTCCCTGCCGCCGGTAGCCGGACGACTTGGGACCGATGTCGACATTGGGACGTGCAGCCCTCATGACCACAGCACGAAACCTTCTCGTGATCACCATGGACCGGGCCGGCGATTACCCCGTCAGGCCTGGCGAACTCTCACTCGCACTG
Source organism: Streptomyces sp. NPDC050422 (assembly GCF_044458665.1). Lineage (NCBI taxonomy): Bacteria > Bacillati > Actinomycetota > Actinomycetes > Kitasatosporales > Streptomycetaceae > Streptomyces > Streptomyces sp. NPDC050422. The sequence continues at coordinate 29,849 of NZ_JBITIE010000042.1, read as the reverse complement.
GCCGGGGCCGAGCTGATCGACCTGTTCACATCCGGCGCGGTCGAGTTCCGTGAAGACCGCATCGTGCCCGACGCCCATCCCCCCGTGGCGGACGAGCTGCTGGAGACGGCCCACGCATCGCTTCACCGGGTGGAACCGTACGAGTCGATCGGCGACTGGCTATGGCGCCGGGGAGAGGCGCTGGCCGGAGCGTATGTCGCAGCCTTCGAGGCGGAGGGCCTGCTGACTCGGCAGCGCCACCGCGGGCATCCGTTCCAGGCCGGAGATCTGGTCCTTGCAGATTCGGCCGACCGCCAACGGGCGCGGGATCTGTGGTCGTCCGCGGACCCTGTGCTCACGACCCTGGCGGACACCGTGGGAGTCCGGAGCGAGAGAGCGCATGACGCTTCCGCGATGGCCGACGACACCGTCGCGCTCATCCTGGCCACCGTCAGCGACGCCATGCTGGAACTGGAGGCGGAGCGGCAGCGGCGCGACATCGAGCAGCAGGCATTCGACAACGTCTGGCGCGGTCCTGCTGGGTAACGAGCTCCCCGCGCGCTTCGCATGCAGCGCACGTCAGGGTCCGGCCGCGCACACTCCCCCACAGGGGGCCCGCGCAGCCCTGGGCGCCACACCCTCGACGCCGTGGTCGACGGAGAGAGCGGCGGCGCCACGAGGGACACGCTGCAGGCCCACCTGCGCACTCCGACCCTGACACCGACCATGCGGAAGCCCCACCCTCCCCCATCGCCGCCCGGCCCGGACATGGGCCGGCGCGGCGGCCGGCAGTCGGCGTCCCTCGCAAGGACGGGCAGTCACAGGGCCACGGGGCCGCACCAGCGTCAAGGCAAGGCTCAAGGATCACTGGGCGAGCCCATTGCGTCACCGCCTTGACCGGTGACGCAATGAGATGCATCCTGGAATCCTCAAGGCGCTACGGCGCACATCCGCAGGCAACCGAGCGGAGATCCAGCCATGGGCGAACAATCGACAGACAGTGCTGCGGCGGCGCGGCAGGCACGCTTCGGGAAGCTGCCCGAGCGCGTCCGCTACGAGGACATGGCCGAGGACCAGGCGTCCGGCCCGAACGACGGGGCGGGCGCCCGCTACAACCCCGAGGGGTCGTGGAACCACTTCAACTGCCTCGCCTTCGACCTGGGTCTCTAGCGCCTGGGGAGATTCGGCGACCGATGGCTGGGGAACGTCACCCACGGCGCGCCGGACACGGTCCGGACAGGCCTGTGGGACGTGCGTCGACACACCGGTGCCGATAGATGCGTTGACGCTCACCGCGATGAGGCACGAGTTGGGCGCACGTCGACGTTCATACGCGCCCATGGCGGACGAGCTGGGCCTGTCCTCGAGCCACACCTGACGTACTCGAGGGCGGGACGCTCCCGGAATATACCGGCCATATCCGTCGTAGTGCCCGCACAAGCCCCGGATCGGGATCCATGATCCCAGCACTGCCTGCGGCGCCCGCGCACGGTCCAACTCGCCGCGCATCGCGGCGAAGCGGGCCAGACGGGCGCAGTTGTGGTGGGCGAACAGGACATGGCCGACGACTTGACGGGGGCACAGGCCCCTCGTCGAGCACACGTGTGGAGTCTGCACTTTTCACAACCACCAGGATCGTCACCGGCTTATGCGGTGACGGTAGTGGCGCGGCCCTCTTTCGGCTGTCAAGAAGGGGTCGAGGGGCGCGGCGCGGCGCGGCGCGTCACCGAGTTCCCGCATCGCAGCAGGAGCCGCTCACACGTGTACCTCTGCACTTCTCGATGGGGAGCTCGGCACAGCCGGCATGCCCGGATTCCGGCTCTCACTCCGTGCTGCCCCGCGGCCAGGTTCGCCGGAGCGCGTATCCCTCCGCTGTTAAAGTGGATTCGACGCCGACTGCGCGTCGAGCGCAACGAGGGAGTGGCAGACATGGCGGGTGACGACGACATCTCCGGGTGATACCCGGATCTGATCGGCCGTGGACGGGCGCACACAGCGCCACCGTCCTGGCCGCGTCGTCCCGCCCTTTTCCCCTGTCTGCTCTGGGTAGAACTCTGTCTGCCCTCATTTGGTCCGAGGTCGCATTCATGTCCGACACTTCCCTCACCTGCTCGAACCTGTCCTTCGCCTGGCCCGACGACACCCCGGTCTTCCACGATCTGTCCTTCACCATCGGCACCGGCCGTACAGGCCTCGTCGCTCCGAACGGTGCGGGCAAGAGCACGCTGCTCAAACTGATCGCCGGCGAACTCGAGCCCGGCACCGGCTCGGTGTCCGTCGGCGGCACGCTGGGCTACCTCCCGCAGAGCCTGCCGCTGTCGGGCGATCTCACAGTCGCCGAGGTACTCGGCGTCTCGACGGTGATCCGGTCCCTGGACGCCGTCGAATCCGGGGACGTGAGCGAGGAGCACTTCACGGCCATCGGCGACGACTGGGACATCGAGGAACGCACCCGCGCCCAGCTCGACCGCCTCGGCCTGACCGATCTCACTCTCGACCGAAGCCTGACCACGCTCAGCGGCGGTCAGGTCATCTCGCTCGGCCTGGCGGCCCAGTTGCTCAAGCGACCGGACGTGCTGCTGCTCGACGAACCCACCAACAACCTCGACCTCGATGCCCGTCACAAGCTCTACGACGTACTGGAAGACTTCAACGGCTGCCTACTGCTGGTCAGCCACGACCGGGCCCTGCTCGACCGCATGGAGCGCATCGGTGAGCTCGAAAGCAGTGAACTGCGCCTGTACGGCGGTAACTTCACCGAGTACGAACAGGCCGTGCAGGCCGAGCAAGAGGTTGCTGAGAAGAACATCCGCAACGCGGAGCAGGACCTGAAGCGGGAGAAACGAGAGCTGCAGCAGGCGCGTGAGCGGGCCGAGCGGCGAGCGAGCAATGCCGCGCGCAACCTCAAGAACGCCGGTCTGCCGCGCATCTTCGCCGGAAACATGAAGCGCGGCGCGCAGGAGTCCGCCGGCCGGGCGGGGCAGATGCACGCGTCCCGGGTCAGCGAGGCGAAGGCCCGGCTCGACGAGGCGGGGCGTTCCCTGCGCGACGAGCAGCGCATCACCCTGGACCTGCCCGACACCAACGTGCCCGCAGGACGCAACCTCTTCCTCGGTGAGGAGATGCAGGTTCGCCTCGGCGGCCGGGCGGTGTTCGCGGACCAGGGCGCCGAACTGTCCATCCGGGGCCCCGAGCGCATCGCCCTGACGGGTCCCAACGGCGCCGGCAAGACCACGCTGCTGCGCCTGCTCACCGGCGACCTCGATCTGGACGGCGGACGGATCAGGCGGGCCGACGGACGCATCGCCTACCTCTCGCAGCGCCTCGACCTGCTGGACGTGGACCGCACCGTCGCCGAGAACTTCACCGCGTTCGCCCCGGACCGGCCCGAGGCCGAGCGGATGAACCTGCTCGCCCGCTTCCTCTTCCGGGGCGCCCGGGCCCATCTCCCCGTCCGGGCGCTCTCCGGCGGCGAGCGGCTGCGCGCCACCCTGGCCTGCATCCTGTGCGCCGAACCGGCACCGCAGCTGCTCCTCCTCGATGAGCCGACGAACAACCTCGACCTGGTCAGTGCGGGCTGGCTGGAGAGCGCACTGAACTCCTACCAGGGAGCGTTCGTGGTGGTCAGCCACGACGAGCGGTTCCTCACCGAGATCGGTGTGAACCGGTGGCTGCGCCTTGCCGACGGCCTGCTCAAGGAGACGGGGGCGCCCGAGGTGTGAGCCGCCGATGTGTCGACGTGACCCGCGTCCGAGGCCTCGTGCCCGGCGGGCGAAGCATCGAACACGTTGGATGAATTCCCATGCCCCAGCCCGCCCTGATCGCCCACGACCTCTTCCGCAGTCTGGGCGGCCGCCGGGTACTCGACGGCGTTTCCCTGACCGTTTCCCCCGGCCACCGTATCGGCCTGATCGGGGAGAACGGCGTCGGCAAGTCCACCCTGCTGCGGCTGCTCGCCGCGGCGGACGAACCCGACGCCGGCAGCGTCACGCGCCCGGCCGACCTCGGCTTCCTGCAACAGGAGACACCGTTCGACACCTCGTCGACCATCGGCACGGTGCTGGACGAGGCCCTGCTCGAGGCCCGCGAGGTCCTCACGGACCTCGACCGGCTCACCGAGGGGCTGGCCCGCTCCACGGACGACGCCCCGGGCCATGCCGTGCTGCTCGACGCCTACGGCCGACGGCTGGAGGAGGCCCAGGACCTGGAGGTATGGGACGCCGACCGGCGCGCGGCCGTCATGCTGGAGGGCCTCGGTCTCGGAGCGTTCGGACACGACCGGACACTCGGCTCCCTGTCCGGCGGACAGCGCGGACGCCTCGCCCTGGCCGCTCTGCTGGTCAGGCGGCCGTCGGCGCTCCTGCTGGACGAGCCGACCAACCACCTCGACGACGCTGCCGCCGACTTCGTCGAGGAGCAGGTACGCGCGCTGCCCGGGGCCGTGGTGGTGGCGAGCCACGACCGGGCCTTCCTCGACGCGGTCTGCACCGACCTCATCGACCTCGACCCCTCTGTGGACGGCCCGGTCCGCTACGGCGGCAACTACAGCGCCTACCTCGCCGAGAAACGTGCCGAGCGGGAGCGCTGGGTGCGGCGCTACACCGAAGAGCAGGAGGACCTGGAAGCGCTGCGTCACTCGGCCGGTGTCACAGCGCATCGCCTGGCGCCGGACCGGGAGCGACGGGACAACGAGAAGATGGGGTACGGCCACCGGGCCGGACGCGTACAGAGCCAGATCTCACGCCGGGTGCGCAACGCCACCCGCAGGCTGGAGGAACTGGAACGAGCCCAGGTCGCCGAGCCACCGCGGCCGCTGCGCTTCGCCGCCCCGGCGCTCTCCGCGTCGGCTACCGAGGGCCAGGACCCACTGGTCGCCCTCCACGGCGTGCGGGTCCCGGGCCGGCTCGTTCTGGACGACCTGGAGGTGGCGGCGACCGACCGTCTGCTGGTCACCGGGGGCAACGGGGCCGGTAAGTCGACGCTGCTGGCTGTGCTCGCCGGACGTCTCACGGCTGAGGGCGTGATCCGCCGGCGGAGCGGGCTGACCGTGGGGCTGCTCATCCAGGACACCGCGTTCGACCGGCCGGACCGTACGGCCCGTGACACCTACCAGCAGTCGCTGGGCGCTGAACGGGCCGAGGCCATCACGCTGGGTTCGCTGGGCCTGATGCACGAGGCGGATCTCGACAGACCAGTCGGACATCTCTCGGTCGGCCAACGCCGGCGGCTGGCGCTGGCCCTCCTCGTGGCACGCCCGCCACACCTGCTGCTGCTCGACGAGCCGACGAACCACCTCTCCCCTCGCCTCTGCGACGAACTGGAGGAAGCCCTGGGTATCGGCCCCGGCGCGATCGTGGTCGCGAGCCACGACCGCTGGCTGCGGAAGCGCTGGCAGGGCCGGGAGATCCTGCTGAACACCGGCCGGACAGAGCAGGCCGCCACCGGCTCCACGATCCGCCCCGGGGCCGGGAAGGGCGGGCGCTGACGCGACGAGGGCGGATTCGGAGCGCGGGCCTATCCAGGCACACCACCGCTCTGGCAGGTGACGGTTCTTGCTCCACGCCGCAGTCACCTGTCAGGATGGTGATGTGAACCTCAACCATGTCTTCGTTTGCGGAAATCCCGCCCTCGACTTCGCGGCGACTCTCCGTGCCCGCCGTTCGGCGCGCTTCGAGATGTTCGTGACGCCGGACCGGTTGAACGCCTGGTATCTGGAGTCCGGCGTCGTCGACACGGTGAGCCCCGGCGAGGAGAGCGACGTCGAGCAGGCCACGGCCGTACGGGAGGCCATCTACGAACTGGTCACGGTCCGTCGCCTCGGGGAGGACTTCGACGAGAAGGCACTCGGGACGCTGAACGCCGCCGCGCGCAAGCCGCCCGCGACGCCGCAGCTCACGCCGTCAGGGCGCCGGACCGAGGCAACGCCCGAGCAGGCCCTGTCCACCGTCGCCCGGTGCGCCGTCGAACTGCTCAGCGGGCCGGACGTGCCCCTGCTGAAGGAATGCGGCAACCCCGAGTGCACCCGCGTCTACATCGACAGGTCCCGCGGCATGCGGCGTCAGTGGTGCGGCATGGACTCCTGCGGGAACAAGATCAAGGCAGCCGCCTACCGTGCCCGCAAGAAGACCGCGCCGGCCGCTCACTGATCCACCGCAGCGGGTCCGACCGGCCGGCCGGTCAAAGGTTCCGCCCTGGAACGCGTCGGCCCCTGCCGCCGCCCCGCGGCCACGTCCGTCATGGGCAGGAGGGATGGGTCCGCGCACGGCCGGGAGAACCGATGGTGAGCGGCATAAGCAGCTGTGCAAGGCTGTTCGAAGTACAAAGGAAAGGTGACCTGTGATGACTGACAGCGAGAACAAGGCCCTGCTGGCGGGTGGCTGCTTCTGGGGTATGCAGGAGCTGATCCGGTCGCTGCCCGGGGTGGTGGCGACGCGGGTCGGATACAGCGGCGACGACATGCCAAAGCCGACCTACCGGAACCACGGAAATCACGCCGAGGCGATCGAGATCACCTACGATCCCGCGGTCACCGACTACCGGAACCTGCTGGAGTACTTCTTCCAGATCCACGACCCGTCCACGAAGAACCGGCAGGGCAACGACGTGGGCCTCAGCTACCGGTCCGCCGTCTTCTACCTGGACGACGAGCAACGGCGCATCGCGCACGACACCATCGCCGACGTCGACGCGTCCGGACTCTGGCCCGGACCGGTGGTCACCGAGGTCGTACCGGCGGGTGCCTTCTGGGAAGCCGAACCGGACCACCAGGACTATCTCCAGCGCTATCCGGACGGCTACACATGCCACTTCCCGCGTCCTGGTTGGCGCCTGCCTCACCGCTCGGCATCCTGATCCTCGTCGTCACCCGGCTTCCCCTGGTGCGCCCGGTGAAGGACAGGTCACCGATACTTCACTACACACGCTTCGCGGTGGAACTTCTGCCGCCCGACGCTCAGAGCCCCACAGTGGAAGGCTGAACACGGTGACCACCGTCGCATACCAGGGTGAACCCGGATCCAATTCGGCGACCGTGGCTCACGCCCTGTTTCCCGAAGGACATGAGTTTCCCTGCACGGGCTTCGAACAGGCTCTGGACGCCGTCACACTCGGCACCGCCGACGCCGCGGTGATCCCGGTGGACAACTCCGCGGCCGGCCGCGTCGCGGACGTGCATCACCTGCTGCCGGAATCGGGGCTGTTCATCGTCGCCGAGTACTTCCTCGCCATCCGCTTCGACCTGATGGCCGTCCCCGGCACGACCCTCGACCAGGTGGAGTGCGTACGCAGCCATGTTCACGCCCTGGGACAGTGCCGGAAGGTGCTGCGGGAGGGTGACTGGCGCACCCTCGTCAGCGATGACACGGCCGGGGCTGCGCGTGAGGTGGCGGAGCTGGGTGATCCACGGCATGCGGCGCTCGCTCCGCCCGCTGCGGCACGGCTCTACGGGCTGGACGTCCTGCGGTCCGAGGTCGAGGACGATCCGGACAACACCACGCGCTTCGTTGTGCTCTCCCGGGATTCCGCCCTCGCGCCCGACACGGGTGAGCCGACGATGACGAGCCTCTTCTTCTGCGTACGGAACATTCCCAGCGCGCTCTACAAGGCGCTCGGCGGCTTCGCCAGCAACGCCGTGAACCTCACCAAGATCGAGAGCTACCAGATCGGCGCCGGGCTGAACCCCAGCCGGTTCTACGTGGAGGTCGAGGGCCACCCCGACGAGCCGCGGGTCGCCCTGGCCCTGCAGGAGTTGCACTTCTTCTCGTCGGAGGTGCGCATTCTCGGAACGTACCCGGCACATCCGCACCGGCTGCGGGGTCGCGCCCGCTGAACGGCCGGCGGCGCGCGTCGACGAAAACGTTCAGAGGAAGTTCGCGCCGATTCGGTCCATGACCTGACGTGACAGCGGTTCCGGCCCACCCCACACCTCGGTGGCACGCCGTGCCGGGCGGACTCCGCGACGGCGACCGCTACGAGAAGCGGCTGGCACCGCGGCCGTTCATCCATGTCCCCACGATCACCCTGGACGCCGAGCGCGCCCCCTTCACACCGCCGCCCGGCGACGGCTCGTCGTACATCGACCGGTTCACCGGCCCTTACGACCACCGGTTACTGCGGGGCATCGGTCACAACCAGCCGCCGGAAACGCCCACCGCCTTCGCCCAGGCCGTCGTCGACACGGACAGCTTCTGACGGGGGCGGTGCACCGGCAGCGACACCCTCGGCCGACTGGGCGTGACGGCAAAAGCGCAGCTCGGCGAGACGCCGAGGGGCGTTCGCGCCACCTGACGCATGCGGCTGCCGATGGCATCGGCTTTTGAGGATCCGGTCGGACCTCGGCGCGTCGAGATGGTGCGCCCGGCCGTCGCGGGCGTCGTACCGGCCCCCACTGCGGTTGCTGCGCGGTGAGTGCGGAGCGACCGTGGTGGCTATGACGACTCGGTATGAGGGTGACGCGGTGCTCGCTGCCGGGCGCTTGCAGATCCCGGTGGAGGCTCACCTGGTCCTGATGGATCCTGAGGGGTGGCGCGGCAGTCTGCGGGGTGTCCCCACCAGTCGGATCTTCGACCTGCACGACAGTGACGAGCTGCGCCTCCACATGCCGGACGGCCAGGTGCGGCGGGTCCACCTGGAGCCGGCCAGTCATGCGCACGAGAGCGAGTTCACCGTGGTGCCGGTATCCGGTGACGGATCGGCTCCCTTCCGGTAGCCACGCCGAAATCGCGGACAGCCCAGCGGCTACGACCGCGGCTCCGGCCGCCGACCGGAGCCGGGGGAACCGGCTCGCCTGCGTCGGGGGCTCCAAGCCCGTGGAGGAAGGTGTCGACGACTACGTCGGCCGCCTGCGCGGCGTTCAGGTCGCGCACCCTCCGGGCCGGTCCGTGATCGGCCGGGCCGCGCAGGCACTGCCGGCCGATGTGGACCGTGCGGTCGCCGCGGCGGGTGCCGCGTTCGAGTAGGGCGGGTGGCGGCGCGCGGCACCGGCGGAGCGGATCGCCCGGGTGCGCCGGTTCGATGCGCTGCGTGAGGCGAACGCGGAGAAGATTGCGGCATTGACCTCGGCGGAGAACGGCTCGGCCGGATGGTTCACCCTGGCGGGTCAGCCCGGTCTGATGCGTCAGGCGAACGCCTACCTGAAGGCGGCGGAGGAGCTCGGGTGGGAGGAGCCCCTGGTGCCGGCCGACCCCGATTCGTCGGTACGCAGCGTGGTGCGTCGCGGGGCGGCGGGAGCGGTGGCGGCGGTGATTCCGTGGAACTCGCCGTTCCCGGCAGCCACAGCGAAGATCATTCCTGCGCTGTTCGCGGGAAACCCGGTCGCACTGAAGGTGTCGCCGGACAACTCGCTGAGCATGGGCTTGCCGGCCGACCTGCTGGAGCAGACCGGCCTGCCCAAGGGCGTGGTCAGCGTGCTGCCCGCGGATCGGGAGACCAGTGAGTACCTGGTGTCGCACCCGGATGTCGACAAGATCGCCTTTACCGGTTCAATGCGGGCCGGGCGCCGGATCGCCTCGATCGCGGGCGAGCAGTTGAAGCGGGTCGGGCTGGAGCTGGGCGGGAAGTCGGCAGCGGTGATCGTGCCGGATGCCGATGCCGCCGGGGCGGTGCAGGGGCTGAAGTTCGGTTCGCTCCTGAACCACGGCGAGGCGTGCATCGCGCAGACCCGGATTTTGGCGCCGCGCTCACGGTACGAGGAGGTCATATCGGCGCTGAAGGAGATGGTGGAGTCGCTGAAGGTCGGCGACCCCGATGCCCCTGACACCTTCACCCAACCGGGCCGACCTGACGATGACGACTCAGGCGCGCTCGCTGCGGCCTGGGGGGAATTCGTTGCCGTCGCAGTCAGAGACCGTCGAGAACCAGGACGTGGCCCAGACGGTGAGACAGTCGGTCTCGTGGATCGTCTCGAACGGGTGGCCATTCCACGTTCCGTACGAGGTGACATACACAGCTTCCCCGGGCTTCAGTCAGTAATCCTGCCCGAACGGCTCGAACCACAGCTGCACATGCTCCTTGCCGTCGTCTTGCACCAGTAGCGGATGGCCCGCCGATACCTGGCGCGATGCCGAGACGAAGATGGCCTTCTGTCCGTGATCACGGAGTCCCACGCTTGCAGACCACACGGAACGGCCGCATGGGAAGGTGGTGTTGGGTCCACCCCTGTGGTGGTGCTGGACCGCTGGCGGGCCGAACGGGCCTTTCATAGCGTCGTGCTCATGATGAATGCGACGAACGAAGAACGAACAGGTTCCACCCGGCGGACTGCACTGCGTGGGCTGGGACTCGCGGTGGGGGGCGTGGCACTGGCCACCGGACTGGGAACCTCGCCAGCGGCAGCGGACCCGCGTCACGGGCTCACCACCTATGTACTGGTGCACGGTACCCACAGCGCCGGCGCGTTCTGGACGCCGATCGCGCGTGAGCTGACGCTGCGCGGTCACCGCGTCGTCATGGTGGACCAGCCGCAGCACGGCGCGGAGGCCTTCGTGCCGGAGTCGTATCAGCGGCAGGACCTCGAAGCGATGGCGGCCGAGTTCTCCCCCCTGAAGGGCCTCGGGCTGGAGGACTACGAGGCGCGCGTCACGGGCATCGTGCGGCGGGCGGCACGGAACGGCCCGGTGGTGCTGGTCGGGCACAGCCTGGGGGGCGTATCGGTCAGCCGTGTCGGCGAAGCCGTCCCGCATCTGCTTCGCCACATTTGCTACATGGCGGCCTTCTGTCCCAGCCGCATCCTGCCCACGGCAGACGCCTGCACGGCGGCACCCGAGAACGCGAACGCCGTCAGCCCGGTCGAGCTGACGGTGGGTGACCCGGACCGGCTCGGTGTACTACGACTGAACTTCCGGACGGGTGACAGCCGTGAGCTGGCCCTCCTGAAGGAGATGATCTGCGCGGACTACCCCGACGCCGAATTCCGCCGGCTACTGGCCGACATGCAGACCGACGAGCCCGTCACCGCTTATGCGGGCCGAGCGGTCGGACAGGCTGGTCGCTGGGGACGCATCCCCCGCTCCTACCTGCGTTTCGGCAGGGACCGGACGATCGCCACCGCGCTCCAGGACAGAATGATCGCCGAAGCCGACGCGTTCACGCCCGGCAACAGCTTCCGCGTGCACGATTTTCCCGGGGCGTCACACGTCGGCCCCCTGGATCCCATCCCGGTGGCCGAAATCCTGGACACGCTCGCAAAGTAGGAGGATAGGGCGCTCGAAGAAGTCACGGGTCGACCGCCCTTCAACCGCACCATCATCGAGCCGGGACCAACTCCTGCTTCGTCCACGCTGTCGCCCTCTCATCATCCTTCCGTAGAGGGATGTCCTATCACCGAGAGCCGAGCCATTTATCAGGTGGCCGGAAATGGGCGCTTGCGTAGCAAGCTGAAACCGGCTCGGCCGAACATCAGGCGCGTGAGCACCTTGATCCGGTTGACGTGTCCCTCGACGACGCCGGAGTTCCAGGGCACTGTGAGTCCGGCGATGACCGTCTCGCGGTCTCGGTCGATGCACGCCGCGAGAGTGTGGAGGCTGGGCAGGTCGTCCTGGCGGACGGCGTCGAGCCACTGCGGGAGCCGTTCGCCCTGGCGCTCGGTGAGCATCTGGGCGAAGGTCCGGACGTGACCGGTGAGGGCGTCGAGTTCACCGCCTACGGAAACGGCAGCGGAAATCCGGTAGCTGTTCTGCCCCGGTTCTGCATACGTTCGCACGCATGGCTGACGACTGCTTCGCGCACCCACGGCTCGCCGCGATCTACGATCTACTCGATCCCGACCGCAGTGATCTCGCCGCATATCTCCGGATCGCAGAAGAGTTCGAGGCACGCCGAGTGCTGGACATCGGCTGCGGAACGGGGGAATTCGCGCTGCTCCTGGCCAGCCACGGTATCGAAGTCGTCGGCGTTGATCCCGCTTCGGCCTCCCTCGACGTCGCCCGGGCCAAGCGGGACAGCGCACAGGTGCGGTGGATCCACGGTGACGCGACAGGTCTCCCCTCCCTGCAGGTCGATCTCGCCACGATGACAGCGAACGTCGCTCAGGCCATCACGGACCCTCACGCATGGGAGGGGACACTGCAGGGAGCGTACGAAGCGCTACGGCCGGGCGGCCACCTGGTCTTCGAGACCCGCGATCCGGCCGGACGTGCCTGGGAGGAGTGGACCCGCGAGAAGTCCTGCCGCGTGACAGAGATACCGGCCGTCGGCGCGGTCGAGAGCTGGGTTCAGCTGATCGACGTCAGCCGGCCCTTGGTGACATTCCGCTGGACCTACAGGTTCGCCGCGGACGGACAGGTACTCACGTCGGATTCGACGTTGCGCTTCCGGGAGCGGGAGGAGGTCGAGCAGGACATGGTCGCGCGAGGGTACGTGGTGGAAGGGGTGCGCGATGCCCCCGACCGGCCGGGCCGGGAGTTCGTCTTTCTGGCACGCCGCCCGGACAAGGGCGCCCGTGGAGTCACGGCACACCCGGCGCGATGAAGCCCGACCGGCGCGCGGAACTGAAGGTCGCGGCCCGGCCTGCGGGTGCGCGGCGCGGCGCCACGCTTGCGTGGGCGAGCCCTCTTCACCGCTCCCATGCTCACATAGCATTTCCATCGAACTCCACACGTTCTTCGAGTCCTTCGATCGGGGGTCCAGCATCCGACCTCGCAGGCAGGGAGCCCAGTACCGTGACCGACCTGGATCCTTTCACCGACGCGCTCGACTATCCGCTGTACGTCGTGACCGCCACGGCGGCCGGTGAGCGGGCCGGCTGCCTGGTCGGTTTCGGCTCCCAGTGCTCGATCCGGCCCGCCCGGTTCATCGTGTGGCTGTCGAAGGCCAACCGGACCTATCGCGTCGCGGTCCGCGCCGAACGCCTTGCGGTGCACCTGCTGGACCATGACCAGCACCATCTGGCCCGCCTCTTCGGCGGCGAGACCGGGGACACGACCGACAAGTTCGCCCGGACCGCCTGGCACCCGGGCCCCGGTGGGGTCCCGGTCCTTGACGACGCGCCCGTCTGGTTCGTCGGCCGCGTCGAGAGCCGTGTCGACGGCGGCGACCACGTCGGGTTCTTCCTCGCCCCGGAGGCGGCGGAGCACCCTGCGGGCGACGGCCTGCGTCTCCTGTTTCTGGCTGACGGTCTCGACATCTCGCCGGGGCATCCGGCGGACTGACCCGTTCTCAGCCGGCCGAACTTCACAGAGGTGGCAGTTTCCGTCCGCGGCGTACCCCTTTACGCGGGCGCCTCGCACATGCGTCACTCGTGATGTGCCCTCATCAATATGCACCTTCATTCCGAAGGGCATGCACCTGCACACGGGGTCACCCGAATGCCGCTTCAGCCACCCACTCCCGGCGCGCCGAAGGACGAACCTCTCCTGGTTCGTAACCCTTTGCATCAAGGCGTGACAGCGGCACGCCGAAAACAGACAGTGCGGCTCCCTGGATTCGTCCGTGAAACGCGGGACTATTCCGGGGCAGCCCGGCAGTCCGCAATCCAGGAAGCCACGGTGACGGTCGACCCACGTTCGCCTGCTACGCGAGTGGACCCACCCCCCCCATCGCCCAGGAGGAATGCGTTGTCATCTCGAATTCACCACCCCGGAGCCGTGCGCCACACGCTGATGGTGGCAGGGGCGCTCAGCCTCATCACGACCCTTTTCCCGGCAGTCTCTGCAGGCGCGGCCGCTGCGGCACCCCTGCCCTCCGGCAGCACCATCCCCCTCGGCAGCGGATACATGGGCGCCGGATACCTCGACGACGGCGAGAAGTTCACTGCAGACACGCGGCAGATCGAGTTCGGCGCCGAGGGCAGCGCGTCGACTCAGGCTTCCCTGGCCGGCATCGACGTATCCCACTACCAGGGAACGATCAACTGGTCGTCGGTGAAGTCTGCGGGCATCAAGTTCGCCTACATCAAGGCCACGGAGTCGACCACGTACAAAGACCCCACCTTCAGCACCAACTACCTTCACGCCCACAACGCAAAGGTGATCCGGGGCGCCTACCACTTCGCGCGTCCCAACCTCTCCAGCGGCGCGGCTCAGGCGAACTACTTCGCCGGCAACGGTGGGGCCTGGTCACGCGACAACCTGACGCTGCCCGGCATGCTCGACCTCGAAGGCGGCTGCTACGGAAAGTCGACCTCGGCCATGCGGTCGTGGGTTCTGGACTTCTACAACACGTACAAGGCGAAGACCGGCCGTGACGCCGTCATCTACACCAGCCCGAGCTGGTGGAACACCTGCACCGGCGGCTGGAGCGGCATGTCCGCCCGGAGTCCCCTGTTCGTCGCCCACTGGACGAGCGCGTCCAGTCCTTCCATCCCCAGCGGATTTCCGTACTGGACCTTCTGGCAGTACACCGACTCCGGTTCGGTGAACGGGATCTCGGGCGCCGTGGACCGCGACCGGTTCAGCGGCGACAGCAGCCGTCTGCTGGCGCTGGCCAACAACACGCCCTGACGGGCGCATCATCGCACCCATAGGGAACGCAGAGGCTCCGCAGGAATGGAGCGGCAATGTCGGGGCACATGAACTCGCGGAGGTTGATACTCATGGTTCCTGTCATTCTGGTTCTCCTGCTCGCGCTTCTTCTCTTCGGGGCCGGCTTCGCGCTGAAGGCCCTTTGGTGGATTGCCGTCGTCGTGCTGGTGGTGTGGCTCCTCGGTTTCGTGATCCGCCCGGCAGCAGGCGGCGGCAAGCGAGGGCGCTGGTATCGCTGGTAGAAGAGATGTGACAGAAGAAAGCGCGTGGGCGAAATCGGCTATCGCGCGCAGGGCGGCGATTATCACCGCCCACCCTGACCCTCACGACAGGCAGCGGGAAGGGGGGGGGGGGGGGGGGGCGGGGGGGGGGCCCCCCCCCGCCCGCGGCGGGGGGGGGGGGCGGGCCCCCCCCCCGCCCCCCCGCCCCCCCCCCCGGGGGGGGGGGGGGGCGCGCGCGGGCCGCCGCGCCCCCCCCCCCTCCCCGCTGCTCGATTCCCGCTGCTCGATTTCCCGCACTCGGCCGATCGGCCGAACCGTCCACCGCGTGGGGAATAGTGGGCGCGCGGCGCTGTTGATCACACCATGACTTCTGAGACACGTGAGACGTTCGGGCAGATCGGCATCTGGAGCAGTGCCCTGCATGGGTCGCGGGTGGACGACGCGGGCAGGGCGGCCATCGCGGAGGCGGTCACGGAGCTGGAAGACCTGGGATACGGCACGCTCTGGATCGGGGGCAGTCCCTCACCCGAGGATGCCGCCGCTGTCGTCACCGCCACCCGTTCGGTCACCGTGGCCACAGGCATCCTGAGCATCTGGGACCACTCCGCGGCGGAGGTGGCGGCCCGCATCGCGACGCTCGACGCGAGTGCCCGCGGGCGCTTCGTCCTCGGCCTGGGGGTCAGCCACGGCCCGATGGTGCCGCAGTACGCGAAACCGTACAGCGCGATGGTCGCGTACCTCGATGCACTGGACTCCGCCACCCCGCCCGTGGATTCCGGACATCGCGTGCTGGCGGCGCTCGGCCCGAAGATGCTGAAGCTCGCGACGGACCGGGCGCTGGGCGCCCACCCCTATCTCGTCACCACCGAGCACACGGCGGAAGCCCGCGAGGCACTCGGCCCCGACGCACTGCTCGCCCCGGAACTCACCGTCGTGCTCGACACCGACCTCGGCAGGGCCCGCACCACGGCTCGCAACATGCTGGCGATGTACCTGCAGTTGCCGAACTACACCGACAACCTGCTGCGCCTGGGATTCGCGGAGAGCGACTTCGAGGGTGGTGGAAGCGTTCGGCTTCTCGACGCCCTCTTCGCCCTGGGCGACGCCGAGCACGTGAGGGCCAGGACCAGGCAGTACCTCGACGCCGGCGCCGATCACGTCGCCCTCCAGGTGCTCACTGCCGAGCAGGGCGGTGCCGGCCTGCCGCGAGCCGAATGGCGCGCCCTGGCAGAGGCCTTCGGGGACGAGCTGTAGAAGGGGCGGCCCCAGGAAAGGGACAGCCCCGAGAAGCGGCAGTCGCACGCCGGGGGCCGTCATCCGCCGCCCCGCACCTCGTCGACCGCGAGGTGCGGGGCGGCGGACCGGCTCCACACGCCCGGATCAACGGACCTCGGTGACCCGGTGTTCCCTGAGTGCCGCACAGTTGGAGTTGTCCACCGACACGTACACGTTGGCGATGCTGCCGCCCCAGCTGACGCAGTGGCCCTTGCCGTAGACGTAGGCGGGCCCCGCGTACGACGTGTAGTTCCCGGAGTCCCCGGCCCACTCGTCGGTGTCGGGCACGTAGATGTACGTGGCCATGGCCTTGGCGGTGCCCGGGTTGGTGCGGATGGTCGCGACGCAGTTCTTCCCGTTCGAGGGGTTGTACGTCAGGTAGACGGTGCCCAGCGAACCGACGGGCGCCGCGTTCACGGTCTTGTAGGCACTGCCGCAGACGCCCTGCGGCGTGACGTTGGGTGCGGCGGAGGCGGCCGTTGCGCCCACCAGCGTGGCACTCACGACCAGTGCGCCTAACGCCCCGGCGGCCGCGACATTACGCATGCTTCTCATATATCCCCCTTGTAGCTCCAGGAGCGTTTTGCTCCTACTTGGTAGGACTCATGGAGGGCGGGGATGGTTGTACCGGGTGTACCAGTTACTTCCGCCGGGCGGGGTCGGGAGTCTCGACCACCCGGTCTACCGATTGCGCAAGAGGGCGCAGACGAAGTTCTCCTCCACGGCCCGCAGCCGCTTCAGCAGTGCGGGCTTGTTCGTCTTGTTGACCTGAGTGGTGAGGGAGAAGGTCAGCGAGCGTTTGCCGTCCGGGGTGGCCGCGACCAGCTGGGTGTAGCCCGGGAAGTTGCCCGTGTGGCCGTACACCACACCGCAACGGGTGGTGTAGCGGAAGATCGCGAGACCGGCCTTGTTCTCGCCCGGGCCCGCGGGTTCGGAGGCACCGTTCACCCAGTTCCGCTGTTGGCGGCGGGTCCGGTCGGTGATGAGCTTCCCACCGGCGTAGCCACGGATGAAGGCCGTCATGTCCTTCGGTGTCGAGATGATCCCGCCCGACGCCCACACGCCCGACGCGCTCAGCACCTCGCTGACGTCCTCGGGCGGGTCCGGAGGGGTGACGTCATAGCCGTGCATGTACGGCAGGGGCATCCGGTAGCCCTGCGGCAGGCTGGTGCTTCGCACATGGAGCGGGCGGTACACGAGCTGGGCGAGCAGATCCTCGTAGCGGCGTCCTGTCACCGCTTCCGCCATCAGGGCGACCGCGATGTTGTCGGAGTTGGAGTAGGAGTAGCGAGCTCCCGGACGGAACATCAGCGGTTCGCCGGCGACGAAGTCCAGTAGCCGTCGGGAGTCGAAGTGGCGGCGGGGATTCGCGGATACCAGGTCCAGGAACTCCGGGTCCGCGGAGTAGTCCGGCAGTCCGCTGGTGTGGTTCAGGAGCTGGCGCAGTGTGACCCGGTGCCAGGCGCGCGGCAGTCGGGGAAGCACACGGCCGATGGTGTCGTTGAGGCGCAGCTTCCCGCGGTCGACGAGCTGGAGCGAGACCGCGCCGCTGTACGCCTTGGCCGTGCTGGCGATCCGCATGTGGTCGGTCGCCTCGATCGGACGGTCGGTGCCGGTCCCGGCCACACCGGCCCGGAAGACCTCGGTGCGGGGCCCGCGCTTGAGGACGGCGATCACTCCGGGCGGCCCGCCGGGCGCGTCGGTCAGTTCCTGCAACTGCTCGCGCAGTGCGCGGTCGTGGTCGACGGGGACGTCAGCGGCGTGGGCCGGGGAGAGCACCAGCCCGGCCGTGCAGGCGGCGGCCAGCAGGGCGGCAAGGGGCAGGCGGACCTGCGGGGAGCCGGAAAGCAGCACGGGAGGACTCCTGAGGCGTGAGCTCGGTGGAACTCCCAGCTTCGCCCCCGGCTCCGCAACCCGCGCGCGGCCCTGCTCCATCCAGCGGAGAGCGACGCGTCCACCGCGGGGGATCAACTCGGTGGACGCGCGCCGCGAGCGCCGAGGCCCCCGGACGCAGACGCGGGGATGCCGGGTGCCCCTCAGGTCAGGACGGCCGCCCGCCGAACTGCCAGCTGCGCACCTCGATGTCGGCATACCGGTCCGCTGTCAGGACGGCGCGTGCCGTGTCCGGATCCGGCGCCCGCACCAAGGCCGCCGTGCCGAGCCAGGTGGCACCGTCGTCGGACAGCAGCGGCCCGTAGGCGATCAGCTCGTCGTGGTCGGACGGCACCTCGAGGTCGGCGGCCTCACCCTCGCCGAGACCGATCACCAGGTACCGGTTGCCGCCGTCCTGCCCACCGGGGAAGTCCCACATAGTGCGCCCCAGCTTGTTGCGCCACCGCCGCAGCAGCACATCGCGATAGACACCGGCCTGGTAGTTCGGCTCGTCGAAAGCGAACGTGCGAGCAGCGGCGGAGTCGGCGAGGTCAACGATATGCACGCTTCCGGTGGGCGCTTCGCCGTCGTCGGCGAGGGTCGGGCCCCGGGCGATCATCTCCTTCGCGTACTGGTCCATGTAGGACCAATGCGCTTCCAGCAGCCCGTCGCGCAGCGGAACGGAGCCGGGCCGGTCGCGGTGGTAACAGAAGAACTCCATGCTCAAGGATCTCTGTGCGGAGGAGCCAGGTCCAGCGCATTACTACGGCGGCCGGGAGAAGCCGATTCCGGTCAGCAGGAAGGCGCAGCCCCCGGCAGGCGCTGTCGGCACCCGCCGTCGGGCTGCGCCCGAAGCGGACCCGTCCCTCGTCACGCCCGTACGGTGCGTATGCCGCGGTCAGACTCTGCCGAGCCAGGTCAGCGCCGCCACGACCAGCGCTTCCACGCCGGTGCTCAGCGTCGGCTCGACGACCGGTGCGAAGGCCGCGGAATGGTTGCTGGGCAGCTCGTCCATGCGCCCCTCGGTGAATGCGGCAATCGTCGACTCCGTTTCCAGCCCTCCCCAGAACCAGAACACCGTCGGCACGCCGAGCGCCTCGCCGAACACACCCACGTCCTCGCTCGCGTTCACCTGAGGCATCGGCAGAAGCCGCTGCGCACCGAAGTGTTCGGTGAACGCCGCCACCGTCGTCTTCGTGGACTCCGGTTCGCTGACGAGGGCGGGTGCGGATGCGAACCAGGTGAAGTCCGGCGGCTTCGGCGCACCACTCGTCCGCGACTCCCCCGCCACGATGCGCTCCACCGCGCTGCGCACGAGGTCGCGTACGGCCGGGGTGAAGGCGCGGATGTTGACACCCATCTCGGCGGTCTCCGGGATGATGTTTTCCTTGGTGCCGGCTTTCAGGCGTCCCACCGTCACTACGGCGGTCTCCGCCGGCGGCACCTCGCGGGCGACGATTCCCTGAAGCCGCGTGACGACGTTCGCTGCCATCAGCACCGGATCGATCGCCGCCTCCGGCCTGGATCCGTGGCCGCCCCGGCCGTGGAGTGTGATGTTCACCGAGTCGGCAGCCGCCATCACCGGTCCGTTGCCGTATCCGATGAATCCGGCCGGCAGGGGCCCGACGTGCTGCCCCAGCACGATGTCCGGCTTGGGAAAGCGCTCGAACAGCCCGTCGTCGACCATTCCCCGGGCGCCGACGGCCAGTTCCTCGGCCGGCTGGAACACCACCAGCAGTGTGCCGCTCCACTGCTCGCGGTTCTGGGCGAGCAGGGCGGCGGCCCCGGTGAGACAGACGGCGTGCATGTCGTGCCCGCAGGCGTGCATCACGGGCACTTCATGGCCGTCCCCGTCCACGGCACGCACCGTGCTGGCGTACGGCAGTCCGGTCCTCTCCTCCACCGGCAGCGCGTCGAAGTCCGCGCGCAGCATCACCACCGGACCGTCCCCGTTACGCAGGACGCCCACCACTCCGGTGACGCCGACCTTCTCGACGACCTCGTCGAAGTCCGCGGTCCGCAGCCGCTGGGCCAGCAGCGCCGCGGTCCGCGTCTCCTGCAGCGACAGCTCCGGGTGGCGGTGCAGGTCCCGATAGAAGTCGGCGAGTTCCTCGCGTATGTGCGGCAGGCCCTCAGTCACCGTACTGGCCATGTCCCGTTCCTCCTCCGTGCCGGTCCGGGCACGGTACCGTCCGGACCGGCGTACCGCACGGCGGGACCCGACGCCGCGAGACGGCTCGCACCTGCGGATACACCGCAGGTGACGCACGCCGTCACAGGGGAGGCCGTACCCTCCGGGCCTGCGCCAGTGCCTGGACGTCGGCGTACGACGGGGCACCCGGATCCGTAGCCCGCCCGTCCCGGATCGCGGTCGCCGCGGTGACGGCCGAGGCCAGCGCCATGCGGTAGAGCAGCGAGCCGAGGCTGACCCTGCGCACGCCCAGTGCCGCGAGTTCGGAGAGAGTGGGCCCGGCCGGGGTGTACAGGACGTTCAACGGTACGACGAGGGCCGAGGTCAGCTCGGCGATCCCGTCCGGATCCGACAGCCCCGGTACGAACACCCCGTCGGCGCCCGACTGTTCGTAGAGGGCGAGGCGGGTCGCGGTCTCGTTCTCCTGGCGGCCCGCCCAGTGGGTGTCGGTGCGTGCGTTCACGAACAGCTCCGGCACCGCGTTCTTGACGGCGGCGATCTTCGACGCGTGCAGTTCCATCGGCGCGAGTGTTCCGTCGGGGCGGCCGTCCTCGAGGTTGATGCCGGCCGCGCCCGCCTCGTACAAGGCCCGCGCGAGCTCGGCCACTTCCGCCGCGTCGTCGCTGAACCCGCCTTCGGCATCGACGGTGAACAGGAATCGGCCCTCTCCCAGGCGTCGTGCCAGCGCCATGGTCGCCGCGGCCGTCGCGGCCGCCCCGTCCGGGAGTCCGGCGGCAGCGGCCACGCCCAGGCTGGTGGTGCCGATGGCCTCGAAGCCCTCGGCCGCCAGCGCGGCGGCGGAGGCGTGGTCCCAGGCGTTGGGGAGCAGCAGCGGGGTCGCCCGGTTGTGCAGGCGGGCGAACGGGGTGAGCGGGCGCCGGAGAAGTCCTTCGGTCAGCGCGAGGGCGTGGGCCCGGCCGGGGCAGATGCGGGGCGCGGCGCCGAAGGTGAGTGGCACCGGGTGTGCGCGGTTGGCGGTCGCCAGGTCGAGGAGCACGACGTCACCTGCGGCGATCTCCCGGTCCGCGACCCTGGTGGCCCTGACGGCGACGCGACGCATGCCCCGTACCGGAGGCCGGTCCCGCAGGACCCGGGAGAGCGGAAGGCCGCCGCTGCCGGCTGCGGCAGCGACGAGCGTGGCCGTCGCTTCGCACGCCTGGACCAGCAGCCCGATGCGACTGGCGGCGGACTCCAGAGCGGCCTCGTCCCACGGAGGCCGGGTCTCGTCCCACGGAAGCCCTGCCTCACCCAACGCAGGCGCGGCCCCGGAGGGGAGCCCCGCCCGGTCCGAGGGGAGCACCACCCCACCCGAGGGGAGCGCCGTCTGGCCCGGGGGGAGCACCGCCCCACCCGAGAAGAGCGCCGCCTGGTCCGGCGCAGGCGCCGTCGGCCACCCCACCAGCCGGGCCACTGCCTCGTCAGCGGCTGCGTCCTCGCCACCGAAGTAGACCCCGGCCACCACGATCACTGCCTCCGCCACGGCTTCGGGCCGTGGCATCCCCAGAGCGCCCGCGAGCGTACGCACCACCCCGGCCCGGAGCTCTCCCCCGGGCGCCGCCGCTGCCGCCTGTCGCAGCGATTCGGGCGCCAGACGAGCCAGCTCGGCCTCCACCAGAGCCCGCCGCCGCCGGTGTGGCTCTCCGTGGCTGAAGCGGGCCACCGTGGCACGCAGCCAGGCGACACTCGCCCCGGCCGGACCGTCTTCCGCGGCCGGCCGCTCGGGGACGAGCGCCGGGTCGGCGAGCGCCGACCGTACGTCCTCGAAGCGATCGAACTCATGCGTCGTGTGCGTCATGACTCCGACGCTAGGGCCGCGACGGTTCGGCGCCGGCCGAACCGTCGCGGCGGCATCATGGCCGCATGTCCTCCCTCTCCGAAACCGCCTCTCTCCTCGCCGACCGCACGCGTGCCGCCTTCTGCCAGGCTCTGCTCGACGGCCGTGCCTGGACCGCCGGCGAGCTCGCCCGGAGCGCCGGGGTCAGCGCGTCCACGGCGAGCGAGCAGCTCTCCCGTCTCATCGAGGGCGGTCTGCTGGCCGAGGAGCGACAGGGGCGGCACCGCTATGTGCGACTGGCGGGCCCGGAGGCGGCCGCCCTCATCGAGGCCGTCGCCTCGTTCGCCCCCGCCGCCCCCCCGCCCGCGGAACCTGCGCCAATCCGTGCAGGCGGGCGCCGAGGCGCGAGCCCGGACCTGTTACGACCATCTGGCCGGTGAACTGGGTGTGACCCTGGCCGACGCCATGGTGGTCCGGGGGCTGGTCTCCGAGGACGCCGGACTCGCCCTCACTCCGGCGGGCCGGGCCTGGCTGGCCGATGTCCTGGGCTACCGGCATCCCGCAGGTACGCGCCGGCCCCTGGTGCGCAGCTGCCTGGACTGGACGGAGCGTCGGTCGCATCTGGCCGGTGCGGTGGGAGCGGCCTTGTGCGCCACGTCGTTGGAGAGGCAGTGGGTGCGGCGGATCGGCTCCGGGCGGGCGGTGAAGGTGACCCCGGTGGGGGCCGAGACGTTCCGCGCCCTGCTGGGGGTAGAGGTCGGCTGAAGCGGCGCGACGGGTGGGCCCGGCTGCGGATTACCTCCGGGGTAATCGACCGCGCTCCCCTCTCCCGGCAGGATCGGACACATCGACCGGGACACCCGGTAGCCCCGACTCAGCCGCGAGGAGCCCACCATGGCCGTCCAGCCCACCCCCGACACGCAGCGCCCGACCAGCGGAGCGGGTTCCGCACCGGAGGCCACCCGGGCTGTTGTGGAGGCCTTCCTCGCGGCCCGGCTGGCCGGGGACACCGAGCGGATCGCCGCACTGTTCGCCGACGAGGTCGACTGGCTGCTGGCGGAGAACCCCGTGGTCCCATGGATCCGCCCCCGGTCCACCGCCGCCGAATGCGCCGCCCAGTCGGCGGAGTTGGCGGCGCACACGGTGCCCGAGGACGCGCGCGCGTCCGTCGACACCTTCCTTGTCGACGGCACCGACGCCGTCCTGATGGGCCACCTGTCGGGAACCGTACGGGCGACGGGCAAGTCCTTCGCAGGCCCGTTCGCGCTCCACCTCACCGTCGAGCACGGTCGCGTCACCCGCCACCACCTCTACGAGAACAGCCTGTCGATCGCCGAAGCCTGCGCGCCGTAGAGCCCGCCCGTGGGCACCCTGCCGCCCGCTGCCGTCAGCCGAGGGCCGATGGATCCGGTGGGGCCTGTGGGGAGAGGTGGCGCCACAGGAAGGTGTGCATCAGGGCGTTGTTGTGGGCGGCCTGCTCGTTGTCTCCGGCGCCCGCATGGCCGCCACCGGTGTTTTCGTGGAGCAGGACCCGGTGGCCGAGTTCGCGCAGCCGTGCGGCCGCTTTACGGGCGTGGCCCGGGTGGACGCGGTCGTCACGGGTGGAGGTCGTCAGGAGCAGCGGCGGGTAGGCCCGACCGGCGGTGAGCCGGTGGTACGGGGACAGTGCACGCAGGTGCTCGCGATCGGCCTGGTCGTCCGGGTCGCCGTACTCGGCGATCCAGGACGCACCGGCGAGGAGCTCGTGGAAGCGGAGCATGTCCAGCAGCGGGACCTGTGCGACTATCGCGCCGAACAGCTCCGGGTAGCGCGTGACCATCGCCCCCATGAGCAGTCCGCCGTTGCTGCCCCCCGCGGCGCCCAGCATGGCCGCGGTGGTGACGCCCCGTGCGACGAGGTCCACGGCGACGGCCGCGAAGTCCTCGAAGGCCCGTGCCCGGTCCGCGCCGAGGGCGGCGCGGTGCCAGCCCGGTCCGTACTCACCCCCGCCTCGGATGTTCGCGATCACGTACGTGCCACCGCGCTCCAGCCACGCCCGGCCGGTCACCGCTCCGTAGAAGGGGGTGAGTGAGACCTCGAAGCCGCCGTAGCCGTAGAGCAGGGCGGGGCCGGGGCCCGTGGGGGCGTGGTCGGGGCCGATCACGAAGTACGGCACCTCCGTGCCGTCCTGGGAGATCGCGAAGAACTGCTCCACGGTCAGGCCGGCCGTGTCGAAGCGGGACGGTGCCTCCTTGAGGATCTCCGTGTCGCCCCCGATCCTCCCGTGATAGAGCGTGGACGGCTGCAGGAAGCCCGACACGTCGAGGAAGAACTCGTCGGAGACGTCCGGGTCCGTGTCCACGACGGTGACGGCGGACAGCGCCGGGACGTCCGCGAGCGCCTCGCGCACCCACCCGGAGCCGGAGGTGGGGGCGAGTACCTCGATGCGGGTGCTGACGTCGTGCATCGTCTCCAGGATCAGATGGTGACGCGTCCACGCGTGCCCGGCCAGAGCCGTCCGGGCGTCGGGGGTGAACAGCGCCTCCGGGGCGCGGTCGCCGGCCAGGAAGGCGTCGAAGCCGAAGGCCAGCAGGGAGCCCGCCCGGTGTCCGAGCCAGTCGGACTTCAGGTGGACGATCAGATGCTCGCGATGGGCGTACGTGGTGGCGTCGTCCGGCACGTCGAGCCTGACGAGCGAGGTGTCGCCGGTGAGGAGATACGTCTCGCTGTGGTGGAAGTCCATCGACCGGACGACGAAGTCCCGTTCGAAACCGGGTGTGGAGTCGTGCCGGCCGGCGACGGCCACGTCTCGTTCCTCTCCCTCGAAGACCGGGGCGGCCTCGGCCAGGGGCGTACCGCGGCGCCATCTGCGGACCGTCCGCGGATAGCCGGATCCGGTGAGGGAGCCCGGCCCGAAGTCCGTACCGATGAAGACGGTGTCGGCGTCGATCCACCCGATGTCCGTCTTCGCTTCCGCCACCTGGAACCCGCCCTCGACGAAGGTGCGGCCGCCGAGGTCGAACTCCCGGACCACCACGGCATCACCGCCGTCGCGCGAGAGGCGGACCAGGGCCCGGTCGCAGTCGGGACGGCGTACCCGAGCACCCGCCCACATCCACTTCGTACCCTCCTCGGCGGCGAGTGCGTCGATGTCGAGGAGGACCTCCCACCGGGGGTCATCCGTGCGGTACTGCTCCGGTGTCGTACGCCGCCACACACCACGCGGATGCGCGGCGTCCCGCCAGAAGTTGTAGAGGAAATCGCCGCGGCGCGAGACATAGGGGATCCGGTCCGGCGCGTCCAGGACCTCCAGCAGGCGTTGCTTCAGGGAGGCGAACCCGGCGCCGGACGCCAGTGCGGCGTCCGTCTCGGCGTTCCGCTCGGCCACCCAGGCGAGCGCGGCTTCGCCCTCGACGTCTTCCAGCCACAGGTACGGGTCATCATTGATCACCACAGAATTGTGCAGGTTCGCCGGGCGCGGTGGAAACGTATGCGCCTCCAGGGGCCGGCGGAGCCCACGGACAGGTCGCGAGGGGCGCGGCCGTTCGTCCGCCGCCGGTCTGCGCAGCTCTGCCGGACGTTCGATCATCGAGCCATGGCTCCGATTCCTCCCGGCACCCTCTGGTCGCCGCCGTCGATCGCACCGATGCTGGCTGTGCCGGGTCCGCTGCCCGTGCCCGACTCGGACTGGGCGTTCGAGACCAAATGGGACGGTGTCCGCTGCGTCCTCGGTACGACGGGCGACGGATCGGTGCGGCTGACCTCGCGAGCGGGCAACGACCTCACGGTGACCTACCCGGAGCTGCAGGCCCTGGGCGGTGAACTGCGCGGGCGCGGTGTGGTCCTGGACGGTGAGCTCGTGGCCCTCGACGCTTCCGGACGGTCCGACTTCGGCCGGCTCCAGAGCCGGATGGGCGTGGTCAACGCACGGCGGGCCGGCCGCCTGGCGCTGGACTGTCCCGCCCATCTGATGATCTTCGACGTCATGTACCTCGACGGCCGTGTTCTGCTCGGCGCGTCGTACGGGGAACGTCGTGAGGTCCTGTCCGCCCTGGCGATGTCCGGGGCGCACTGGTCGGCACCCTCGTACGTGCAGGGGCACGGGACGCAGGTGTGGGACGCCGTGGTCCGTGAAGGCCTGGAGGGCGTGGTCGCCAAGAGGCTCTCCTCCCCGTACACGCCCGGCACCCGATCGGCTCACTGGCGCAAGACCAAGGTGGTGCAGACGCTGGACGTGGTCATCGGCGGCTGGACCCAGAGACGAGGTGCGGCCGTGGATGTGCCGGGGGCGGTACTCGTCGGCGTCACCGGGCCCACCGGGCTGCGGTACGCGGGATCGGTGGGATCGGGTATGTCCGAGCGTGAACAGAGCGAACTCATGGCGTACTTCGCGGTCATCGCGCGCCCGACGTCCCCGTTCGCCGATCCGGTCGACGTGGCCGGTGCGCACTGGGTGGAGCCGCGGCTGGTCGCGGAGGTCACCGCGTCGGAATGGACGAGGGCCGGCCGGCTGCGTCATCCGGTCTGGCAACGGCTGCGCCCGGATCTGACCCGGCTGGACTGATACACGGGATGGCCTGGAGGACGTCCGGGCCGACGTGTACTTCCCGATCACCTCGCCGGCGTGCTCCGTCCTCGAGGGCGCGACCGTGCGGCAGATCCGCGGCCTTCTGGTGTCGGAAGAGCTCGCCACCGACGAGGAGACCGACCGCCACCTGGCAAGCGTGGCCACCGGCCGCCTTGACCTCGCCACCGCCCCGATGATCTCCGCATGGAGGCACCGCCCCTGCCCTCCGCTCGCGTACCGCTGCGACCAGGAGGGCGTGGCCGGGTCCGCGACCGGGGCGCTCCTCCGGGGCACGGGACAGCGGAACACCCGTGCGAAGATCGCGAGATGATCGCTCTGCGCTTCCGCCCCGCCCACGACACCGACCTCGCCACTGTCGTACGGCTGCGCGACGACGCCGCACACTGGATGCTCGCGCGAGGCGTCACGGGTCAGTGGCAGCCGGGTGAGCTGAGCGGGGACCACTTCCGCCGGATCATGGAGACCGGGGAGGTGTGGCTCGCGGAAGCCGCCGGTCACGTCGTCGGGGCCTGGGAGCTGTGGTGGGAGGACGAGGATGCCTGGGGGCCGCAGTCGTCGCAGGCCGGATATGTCCACCGGCTCATGGTGGATCGCAGCAGGGTCCCGCCCGGGACGGGCCGGCAGCTCCTGCGCGCGGCGGAACGCCGCGTGGCCGAGACGGGCCGGCCGCTGGTACGTCTGGACTGTCTGGCCGGCAACGTCCGGCTGAAGGCGTATTACCTCGACGCCGGGTACCGGGTTGTCGGACACAAGGAGGGAAAGCCGCAGCCGGGCGGTGCGCCCAAGTCGTTCACGCTTCTCGAAAAGTCCGCACAGGCCGGTGAGGAGTAACCGCGGCAACCGAAGAGCAGACAGCCGAAGAGCAGACAAAGGGTCGGCGGGATCGGTCAGGAATCAAGAAGCGCGGGCCACAAAGGCGGATCTAGCATGATCGCCATGGACATCAGCATTCACACCAGCTTCCTTCCGCACGACGACCCGGACGCGTCCGTGGCCTTCTACCGCGACGTTCTCGGCTTCGAGGTCCGCAGTGACGTCGGACAGGGGAAGATGCGCTGGATCACGGTCGGCCCCGTCGGACAGCCCAGCACGTCCATCCTGCTGGCCCCGCCGGCCGTCGACCCCGGCATCACCGACGACGAGCGACGCACCATCACCGAGATGATGGCCAAGGGCACTTACGGATGGATCCTGCTGGCCACCCCGGACCTCGACGCCACGTTCGAGAAGGTGCAGGCGAGCGACACCGAGGTCGTCCAGGAGCCGACCGAGCAGCCGTACGGCATCCGCGACTGCGCCTTCCGCGATCCCGCAGGCAACCTGGTCCGCATCCAGGAGCTTCGCTGAACCGTCCGGCCCGCCGTACTCCAGGCAGCCATCGGCGTCGACGAAACGGAGCTCGCATGTGTCATCCCGCGTGGGGGCGCGCACGCCTAGCGGCGCAGCACCTGAGTGACCTCGCCCGGCTGCGCCGCATACGCGACCGGATCGACCGGGAGTACGCGCAGCCACTGGACGTCGAAGCGCTCGCCCGCGGCGCGAACGTGCCGGCCGGGCATCTCAGCCGCCAGTTCCGGCTGGCCTACGGCACGTCTCCGTACGCCTATCTGACGGCCCGCCGCATCGAGCGTGCGACGGCCCTGCTGCGGCACGGTGGTCTCGGCGTCGCGGAGACGCGCCGCGCGGTCGGCTGCCCTTCGCCGGGCATCTTCCGTACACGCTTCACCGAGCTCGTCGGCGTATCACCCGACGTCTATCGGCACCGCGCGACGGGCGCCGTGGCGGGAGCGACACCGTGGGTACCCGGACAGGCGACCGCACCGGCCGACCGGCGGGACGTGCCGGTCGTCGGGCCGGAACGAGCCTGTACGTAGACGGGGTTGGCGAGGCGCAGAACCCACCGCGTCCATGACCAGGGGGCCCTCCCCGAAGAGGGGCCCGCACCGACCGACTGGAGGAATCATGACGGGCGTCCGCGGATCTGGTGAAGAAGACCGTCGAGGCAGCCGTCAGGTTCTACGAGGAGCCGCCCGCCAAGGGCATGACGGTCACGACCCCGTGGTCCGACATCCGGCTGAGCGCCGGCGACTGGGCCGTAGCGTTCGAAGCCGCACCCGGCACGCCGCACAACGAGGCGCGTGACCTGGTCCTGGAGGAGCTGGTCACGATCCTGGTGGACAGGCACGACGGCGACGTTCCCGACGAACTGCTGCGCAAGTCCCTGCTGCGGAACCGGGAGTTGCTCGCCGTCTTCGACGGTGCCTGGCCGTTGATCGACGCGGTCGACCTCGTCAGCGACCTGGGGTCGGTACCCGCCTATCTGCGCACCTGTGCTCCCTGGCTGAGCCGCGACGACGTGTCACGGCTGCAGCGCGCGGACGCACGGGCCTGGACCGTGTCCGACCTCCTGGACGCGGCACGCCGGCGGCTCGGTGACCCGGAGACGTCGCTGCGCAGGCGCCGGCACAGCGCCGCCGTAGCCGCCGAGCGTGAACACATGGCTCACGTCATCGACGCCCTGCTCGAGGCAGATGCCGACGGCGAGGGCGCGGTCACGATGCTGCACGGACAGGACCTCAAGGACACCCTCGTCGACGGATCCTCACTGCCGGGCAGCGAGCCGGACCTCCTCGCCGGGCCGTTCGCGCACATCGTCGTGGACGAGGCCCAGGAGCTGACCGACGCGGAATGGCAGATGCTGCTGCTCCGCTGTCCGTCCCGGAGCTTCACCATCGTCGGCGATCGCGCCCAGGCCAGGCACGGCTTCACGGAGTCCTGGCAGGAGCGGCTGGAGCGGGTCGGGTTCGACCGGATCGGCCAGGCCTCCCTGAGCATCAACCACCGGACGCCGGAAGAGGTGATGGCGGAGGCGAGCCGGTCATCCGGGCCGCGCTCCCCGACGCCACGTGCCGGCCTCCATCCGCAGCAGCGGCATTCCCGTCTCCCACGGCTCCGCTGCCGAGCGCGACACGGTCCTCGACACCTGGCTCACCGCGCATGCGGACGGGATCGCCTGCGTCATCGGCGAACCCGTGTTCCGGGCGACACCCCGGGTCCGTTCGCTGACCCCGGAACTGTCGAAGGGGCTCGAGTTCGACCTGGTCGTCCTCATCGACCCGGAGGAGTTCGGCACGGGCATCGAAGGAGCCGTCGACCGCTACGTCGCGATGACCCGCGCGACCCAGCGGCTGGTCGTCCTCACGAGCTCCTGACCCGGGCCGGCTCGGCCGCCACGACGGTGGTCGCGCCGATGCGACGACAGGTGGCTCGGCTGCGCTGCCACGGCGGCGCCCCGCCTCGCCACCCGAGCGGCGCGCCGCCGCCGCTCGCCGACTCGTCCGGGTCCGGCGGTGCCGGGCCCGGACGAGTGGCGGGGACGTACGGCCGGGGCCTGTCCGGCCCTGATCCGCCGGACCGGTCCTAGGGCGTGTTTCGAAAGTCCCGCCTGCCGGGCGGCGTCTGGCACGCACGCTCGCGGCGTTGCCGAAAAGTCCTAGTAGCTCCGCTACGAGGA
>NZ_JBITIE010000041.1:0-34738 GCF_044458665.1 Streptomyces sp. NPDC050422 | reverse complement strand
CAGGGGAGTCCCCGCAGAAAATGGCGTACGACCCGGGTACAGGTTCGTCGTCGGGTGAACACGCCATTTTTGAGGAGTCTCCCCGGAGGGCCCCCCCCCCCACCCACCGGCGCAGGCGCACCGCACCCCGCGGAGCGAGCCGCACCAATCAAGCCCGTCCGGCGATTGAGGACGGAACCCCCCGCCCCGGACCGGGCCGCGTCCCGATGACCACGGTGGCGTACAACTCGTCGGAGGTGACCACCCGCGGGACGAGCCCACTGCCGCTCACGGCCGCCTCGGCGCGTGCCGCCTGGCGTTCGCTGGTCTCGACCAGCAGGCTGCCGCCCGGGGAGAGCCACTGCGGAGCCTCCGCGGCCACCCGTCGCATCACGTCGAGGCCGTCGCCGCCTCCGTCGAGGGCGACGAGCGGTTCATGGACGCGCGCCTCGGCGGGCAGCAGGGCGACGTCACCCGTCGGGACGTACGGGACGTTGGCGAGGAGCACGTCGACGCGCCCGCGCAGGGAGCCGGGCAGGGGGGCGAAGAGGTCGCCCTCGTAGACCCGGCCCAGGTCGCCGACGTTGCGCCGGGCACAGCGCACCGCGGCGGGTTCCACGTCGATGGCGTGCAGCTCGACCTCGCCCAGCGCGGCGGCGAGTGCGGCGCCGAGGGCGCCCGAACCGCAGCAGAGGTCGACCACGACGGCCGGGCTCGGGGCCAGTGCGGCGGCCTGGCGGATCAGGAACTCGGTGCGGCGGCGGGGGACGAAGACCCCGGGATCCACGGCGATGCGCAGACCACTGAACTCGGCCCAGCCGAGGACGTGTTCCAGGGGGTGGCCGGCGACGCGCCGTTCCACCATGGCGGCGAGTTCGGGGGGACCGGCCGCGGTGGCGGCGATCAGATCCGCCTCGTCCTCGGCGAATACGCAGCCGGCGGAGCGGAGGGTGGTGACGAGGGAGGAGAGGGCGGGCGGGGACAGCGGGACCGGCATGGAGCGGAGCCTTTCGGGAAACGCCGATGGGTGCTCCGCGGCCGGTTACGTCCGGTCGACCACGCGATCATGTGAGGCGAGCACCCAGCCTGATACAGCGGTAATGGGTCCCACCTCCTTCGGTACGTCCCCGTGCGGGGATGCGAAAGACTACCTCAGCCCGGCTCCGGCCCGGTCCGGCCCAGTTGCCCCGACCCCGGATAATGGCAGCCATGGAGCGCTCTGTGGGACTACGGGAACGCAAGAAGGAAGCCACCCGGCAGGCCGTGCACGAAGCGGCCTTGCGGCTGACCGTCGAACACGGCTTCGACCAGCTCACGGTGGAGGCCGTGGCGGATGCGGCCGGAATCTCCCGCAGAACGTTCTCCAACTACTTCGCCGGCAAGGAGGACGCCCTCCTCCACGGCGAGGAGCAGCAGATCAGGGAGCTCGTCAGGGCCGTGCGCGAGCGCCCCGCCGAGGAGGACGCCTGGACGGCGCTGCGGGTGGCCGTGGCGCAGTTCGCCGAGCGTGTCGCACCTCCGGAACGCGAATGGGCCGTCCGCACCCGTCTCGCCATGCGCCACCCTTCCCTCCTGGCCCGCCAGCTCGCCAACCACGCGGCGATGGAACGCGACTTGGCGGACGCCGTGGCCGCCCGCCCGTCCCGGGCACCGGACCCGGTCCGCCCGCTGGTCCTCGCCGCGGCGTTCCTCTGCTCGCTGCGGATCGCCATGCGCATGTGGATCGAGGAGGACCTGGCCCGGGAGCCCGTCGAGGTGATCGACGAGATCCTGGACGAGATGGGGCGGAACTTCACCTGAGGCGGCGCTCAGCGCTCCTGCTGGCCTTCCCCGATCAGCGGGCAGTGGGTCCGTGTGTAGATGGTGGGCATGCAGCGGTTGCAGTGGATGCACTGCGACCGGGTGGCCGGGTCCTGACCAATACGTTGCAGCAGGTCGGGCTCGCGCAGCAGGGCGCGGGCCATCGCGACGAACTCGAAGCCCTCCGCCATGGCGCGGTCCATGCCCTGCCGGTCGGTGACCCCGCCGAGGAGGATCAGCGGCAGAGCCAGCGCGGCGCGGAACTGCCGGGCGGATTCCAGCAGGTACAGGGGCCGGTAGGGATACGTACGGAACACGCCTCGCCCCACCGCCCGGATCGCAAGACGCTGGGGAAGCGGAAAGTTGGCCGCGAACTCGGCGACGGGGGCGCCGCCGCGGAACAGGTACATCGGGTTCAGCAGGGAGCTGCCCGCGGTCAGTTCGAGGGCGTCGACACTGCCGTCCTCCTCCAGCCAGCGGGCGACCTGGAGGCTGTCCTCCACGGTGAGCCCGCCGGGCGCCCCGTCCTTCATGTTCAGCTTGGCGGTGATGGCGAGCCGGTCGCCCAGCGCGTCGCGCACCGCCCGGGTGACACCCAGCGCCACGGCGGCGCGGGCCCGCAGCGAACCCCCGTAGGCGTCGGTGCGGCGGTTCAGCCGGGGGCTGAGGAAGGCGCTGGCCAGGTAGTTGTGGCCGAGGTGGATCTCCACAGCATCGAACCCGGCTTCGGCCGCCAGCAGAGCGGCTTCGGCGTGGGCCTTGATGACACGGTCGATGTCCTCGGCGGTGGCCGCCCTGTTGCGGCGCATGCTCAGCGCGTTGAACCCCGCCATCGGGGCGAGGGAGGCCAGCCCGTTGGACCGGCCGTCGGCCACCGGACCGGCATGGCCCAGCTGGGCGCTGACGGCGGCCCCGGTGTCGTGCA
This sequence comes from Streptomyces sp. NPDC050422, assembly GCF_044458665.1. Classification (NCBI taxonomy): domain Bacteria; kingdom Bacillati; phylum Actinomycetota; class Actinomycetes; order Kitasatosporales; family Streptomycetaceae; genus Streptomyces; species Streptomyces sp. NPDC050422. The sequence continues at coordinate 32,034 of NZ_JBITIE010000041.1, read as the reverse complement.
CGGCCTCGGTCAGCCTGCGCAGCCCCGGCAGCGCCTCGGGCCGCATCCACAGCTGACGCCGCTCGGTGCGCCCCTCCGGCGCCACCGCGCAGTAGGCCACGGTGGTCATGGCGACGCCGCCGGCCGCGGGGCGCAGGTGGTAGTCGATGAGCTCCTGGGTGACCAGCGCGTCGGGGGTGGCACCCTCGAAGGTCGCGGCCTTGATGACCCGGTTACGCAGCCGGAGCGGCCCGAGCCGGGCCGGTGCCAGCACATCGGGGGCGCCCCGGGGCGCCTTTCCTGTCGGTCCTTCCGTTCCCTGTCCGTCCGTCATGGCGCGGAGCATCGCAGAGATCTGACGAATAGTCAGTAGCGTGGTGGCTGCGGATCACGGCCCAGCAGACGGCGCGCCCCAACGACGGCTGAACTGGCCGGTGTTGTGAGCACCTCGGTGGCCTCCAGGTCTGGATGCGTGAGGTAGAACAGCCGAAGCTCGTCCACCTCGCCGTCGAACCGCGGCGGCCAGTGGGGCGACGGCGTGAAGTCGTCGAGGATGAGAAGGCCACCAGGAGCGAGCAGCTCGACGACCCGTTCGGGGTCGTCCCGTTTGCCGCCGCCGTCGCAGAAGAAGACATCGAAGGGGGCGTGCCGCTCAAGCAGCCGCCAGTCCCCTGTGAGGACGTTGACCCGGTCGTCGTCCGCGAAGACACCGGCCGCCCGACGGGCCAACTCCTCGTCCCGCTCGACGGTGACCAGCCGGGCACCGGCGCCGAGCCCACTGTGCAGCCACGCAGTCCCCACGCCCGAGCCGGTGCCGCTCTCCGCGATGACCCCGCGAGGCTTCGCGGCAGCGGCCAGAGCGAGAAGCCTGCCCACTTCGGGGATGCAGCTCTTCCTGAACCCCGCCTCCGCGGCGGCCTTCTCCGCGGTCACCACACGCGGCGGGGCGGGGCGCTCCGCCCTGCCCCTTGCGGAGGCGGACGGGCCGGAGGGTACGGCGGTCACCTCGATGCTGCCTCGATGGCCTGCCCCGAAGTCGTTCTGCGACATGCGTAACCCTCTCGTCACGGCGTGGCCGGACTGGCAATCTCCGCCCCCGGCTCATTGACCGTCGTCCCACTGTGCCTCCACCCAGGCCAACTGGGTGTCGCTCAGAACAGGATCGAATCCTTTCGGGAACAGAAGCATCTGTGGCTGCGGCCACATGTTCTCCGGCCCGTGCTCGTCGCAGTGCAGGGCGATGAGGTGCGGCCTTGTCCGCAGGACGCGTACCGGTATGGGCGGTCGTTCGTCCGGCAGACGTACCCGATCCTCCAGCAGTCGTCTTCTTCCCTCGGCTCGTAGAAACCGGGATCGCGAACGATCATGGTCACCGGCTCCTGCCGATTGAACCGAGGAATGGGCCGTGGGTCGCACCACAGCAGCCGGGGAGGCATCACACGCCCATCCTGCCTCGGGACGCCCACAGACGGCCCGGCCACGTCGTCCGCCTCGCGCCACGTGGCCTTGTCGCAACGGATGGTCCCCAGACGCCTGATCGGCGTCTGTGACCGTACGACCGTGCCGTGTCCGCGGGACGAGGTGACGAGCCCTTCCGTCTCCAGAGCCCTGTAGGTCTGGTGAACCGGCCCGCTTGCTGCCCTCGCCCGTCTCGACAAGGTCCCTGATGTGCGGCAGCTGCTGCCCCGGCGCGCACTCGCATCTCACGGCCCACAGACGGTCCGGAGCTCCTGGAACGGCTTCGGGCCGACGGTGTGACACCGTCGGCCCGAAGCGGCGTTCAAGCGCCTCTACAGCACTGACCTGCAGTTACAGCACCGGCAGCAGCGCCTTCAGCTCGAAGGCCGTGACCTCGCTGCGGTACTCCTCCCACTCCTGCTTCTTGTTGCGCAGGAAGAAGTCGAAGACGTGCTCGCCGAGCGTCTCGGCGACCAGTTCGCTCTTCTCCATCAGCGCGATCGCCTCGCCGAGGTTCTGCGGCAGCGGCTCGATGCCCATGGCGCGGCGCTCCGCGTCGGACAGGGCCCAGACGTCGTCGTCGGCGCCGGGCGGGAGTTCGTAGCCCTCCTCGATGCCCTTGAGGCCCGCGGCCAGGAGCACCGCGTACGTCAGGTAGGGGTTGGCGCCGGAGTCGATGGAGCGGACCTCGACGCGGGCCGAGCCGGTCTTGCCGGGCTTGTACATCGGGACGCGGATCAGCGCGGAGCGGTTGTTGTGGCCCCAGCAGATGTACGAGGGGGCCTCGCCGCCGGCGCCCGCGGCGCGGGAGGAGCCGCCCCAGATGCGCTTGTAGGAGTTGACCCACTGGTTGGTGACGGCGGAGATCTCCGCGGCGTGCTTGAGCAGGCCCGCGATGAAGGAACGGCCGACCTTTGAGAGTTGGTACTCGGCGCCGGACTCGTAGAACGCGTTGCGGTCGCCCTCGAAGAGGGAGAGGTGGGTGTGCATGCCCGAGCCGGGGTACTCCGAGAACGGCTTCGGCATGAAGGTCGCCTGCACGCCCTGCTCCAGCGCGACCTGCTTCATGACCAGGCGGAAGGTCATGATGTTGTCGGCGGTGGACAGCGCGTCCGCGTACCGCAGGTCGATCTCCTGCTGGCCGGGGGCGCCCTCGTGGTGGCTGAACTCGACCGAGATGCCCATGGATTCGAGCATGGTGATCGCCTGGCGGCGGAAGTCCATGCCGACGTTCTGCGGGGTGTGGTCGAAGTAGCCGGAGCTGTCCGCCGGGGTGGGGCGGGTGCCGTCGACCGGCTTGTTCTTCAGCAGGAAGAACTCGATCTCCGGGTGGGTGTAGAAGGTGAATCCCAGGTCGGACGTCTTGGCCAGGATGCGCTTGAGCACGTAGCGCGGGTCGGCGAAGGAGGGCGAGCCGTCGGGCATGAGGATGTCGCAGAACATCCTGGCCGTGCCGGGGGCCTCCGCGCGCCAGGGCAGGATCTGGAACGTGCCCGGGTCCGGCTTGGCGATCATGTCCGACTCGTACACCCGGGCGAAGCCCTCGATGGCGGAGCCGTCGAAGCCGATTCCCTCGTCAAACGCCTGTTCCAGCTCGGCAGGGGCCACGGCCACGGACTTGAGGTAACCGAGCACGTCGGTGAACCACAGCCGGACGAACCGGATGTCGCGCTCCTCGAGTGTCCTGAGGACGAATTCCTGCTGCTTGTCCATAGCCACATCCTTGCAGTTCAGACGGCCCGTGCACCACCGCCCGGGGTAAGGGGGAAAGTCCAGTATCACGACCCCGGATTTCACCCAGATTACGCACCCGACGTGAGATCGAGCACTCGGCCACCCACTACGATCGTCGGCCATGGTGCGTACGGGGTGCGGCGGCCTCGCAACTGCCCCGCACGCGCCGGTTTCCGACCGTTTTCTTCCTCTCATCGCCCCTTCGCAGAAGGACCCACGACATGAGCTTCGACCGCAGGACCCGCATAGAGCAGATGCGCAAGGCCGACCGCGCGCGCGACCGCCGCACCCGCGTGCTGGTCATAAGCCTCAGCGCCGTCGTCGTCGCAGGTCTCGTCACCTTCGGCACCTACACGCTGGTCGACAGGTCCGACGCCTCGGCCGACCAGAAGACCTCGGACGCCAAGAACGCCGAGCAGTCCGAGGCGGAGAAGAAGGAACTGGCCGACGGGCCGATCGAGGGCGAGAAGACGTGGGACGCGAAGAAGCTGACCCGCAACCATGTCACCGAGAGCGTGTCGTACCCGATGAAGCCGCCGGTCGGCGGTGACCACAGCCCCGTCTGGATGAACTGCGACGGCGAGGTATACAAAAAGGCGATTCCTGAGGAGAACGCCGTGCACGCGCTGGAGCACGGTTCGGTGTGGGTGACGTACACGGACAAGGCTTCGGCCGCCGATGTGGACAAGCTCGCCGAGCGGGTCGGGAAGACCCCGTACTCGCTGATGAGCCCGTACAAGGACCAGGCCGGCACCATCATGCTGAGCGCCTGGGGCAAGCAGGTCACGGTGGACGGTGCCGATGACCGCCGGGTGGCTCAGTTCTTCGCCAAGTACGTGCAGGGCCCGCAGACGCCCGAGCCGGGCGCGGCGTGCACCGGCGGGCGGGCGGCCCCGTGACAGAGATGACGGAGGCGGGGGCGGAGGCGGAGGTGTCTCAACGCACTCGGCGCATCCGCTGGGCCGCCGGTTCCGCCGTCGCGCTCGCGCTGCTGTTCGCGGGTGCGGCGACGGTCGCCGCCGCGCGGGACGACGGGGCGGACCACCACGCGGCCGCCCCCGCCACGCAGGTCCCGGCGGCGGATTCCGCGGATGCCGGGTTCGCGCGCGACATGGCCGTCCACCATCAGCAGGCCGTGGAGATGTCCTTCATCGTGCGCGACCGCACCGACGACGAGGACGTGCGCCGTTTCGCGTACGACATCGCCAACACGCAGGCCAACCAGCGGGGCATGCTGCTCGGCTGGCTGGACCTGTGGGAGCTGCCGAAGGCGGCCGCCGGGCAGGAGCCGATGGCCTGGATGGCCGCCGGCCGGCACGCGGGCCACGACATGGCCGGGATGCCGGGCATGGACGGCGGTTACGAGGCTCATGACGGGTCCCTCATGCCCGGTATGGCGACCCGTACCGAACTCGGACAGCTCCGCAGGGCCAGTGGCAAGCAGGCCGAGATCCTGTACCTCCAGCTGATGACCGACCACCACAAGGGCGGTGTCGACATGGCCGGCGGCTGCGCGGACCTGTGCACCGTGAAGGTCGAGAAGCGGCTGGCCCGGGGCATGGTCGAGGGCCAGCGGTCCGAGCTGGAGGCCATGGCCGGGATGCTGGCGGAACGGGGGGCCGCGCCCCGGCCAGGGAAGGTGTCCTGAGGGCCCCCTGCACCACGGGTGCACCCGAATGGGTGATAGCGGTCGCGTGCCCCGGGCGGGCCCACGACGATGGGTTCGCTCGGGGTCGTACGCGAGTGCCCGTCGGCACGCAGGAGGAAGCCCCATGACCACCGCCAAGGACATCATGCACACCGGCGCCACCTGGATCCCGGCACACGAGACCCTCGACCGCGCCGCCCAGCTGATGCGCGACCACAACGTCGGCGCGCTGCCCATCTCGGAGAACGGCGAGCAGGACCGGATGGTCGGCATCCTCACGGACCGCGACATCGTGGTCGCCTGTGTGGCGATGGGCCGGGATCCGTCGAAGGTGACTGCCGGTGACCTCGCCCAGGGCACGCCGCGCTGGATCGACGCGCAGGCCGAGGTGGAGGCGGTGCTGGAGGAGATGCAGACCCACCGGATCCGCCGGCTGCCGGTCGTCGAGAACAAGAAGTTGATCGGCATGATCAGCGAGGCCGACCTGGCCCAGCACCTCTCCGACGACCAGATCGCCGGCTGGGCGGAGAAGGTGTACTCCCGGAACTGACCGGTACATCGTACGACCGGACGGTCCGCCACCTCCGCCACGCGGGGCGGCGGACCATCGCCGCCCGCATGCCCGATATGGGTAACCTGTCCGGCATGTCCGTTCAGCTCACCCGCCGTGCCGTGCTCGGCGCTTCGATCGCCCTTGCCGGTACGGGAGTTCTCACCGCCGGCGCCGACCGCGGCGTCGCCGCGGGCCACCCCGCCATGAACCACCCCGCCCCCTCCGGCACCACCGCCCCGGAAGGTTACGTCTCCCCCGACGGGCCGGAGGTCGCCGCGGCCGAGCAGCGGCGGGGCGCCGGCCCCGAGCGCAGGGTCACCCTGACCGCGACCCCGTCCCGGCTCCACCTGGGCGGCGGACGCGTCGTCAGTTCGTGGGCGTACGGGGGCCGGCTCCCCGGGCAGGAGATCCGGGTCACCGCGGGCGACACCCTCGCCCTCACCCTCGCCAACCACCTGCCGCAGTCCACCTCCCTGCACTGGCACGGGCTCGCCCTGCGCAACGACATGGACGGGGTGCCCGGGCTGACCCAGCGGGCCATCGGGGCGGGGACCGACTTCGCGTACCGGTTCGCGGTGCCCGACCCCGGCACGTACTGGCTCCACCCGCACTCGGGCGTCCAGCTGGACCGCGGGCTCTACGCGCCGCTCATCGTGGACGACCCGAAGGAGCCCCTCAGTTACGACCGGGAGTGGGTCGTCGTCCTGGACGACTGGGTCGACGGGGTGGATGGCTCCACGCCCGACGCCGTGCTCCAGGAGCTCACCGGGGGCAGGGGTGGCCACAGCGGACACGCCATGCCGGCGCCGGCCTCGCCCGCGAGCGGCGGGCCCTCGCGGATGCTGACGGGCGCCACCAGTAAGCTGCTGGGCGGCGACGCCGGTGACGTGAACTACCCGTACTACCTGGTCAACGGCCGCACGGCCGATGACCCTTCCGCCTTCACCGCACGGCCGGGCGACCGGATCCGGCTGCGGATCATCAACGCGGGCGGCGACACCGCCTTCCGCATCGCGCTCGGCGGTCACCGGATGACGGTGACGCACACCGACGGCTTCCCCGTCCGGCACACCGCGACGGACGCCCTGCTGCTCGGGATGGGCGAGCGGTACGACGTGCTGGTCACCGCCGGGGACGGGGTGTTCCCGCTGACCGCGCTTGCCGAGGGCAAGAAGGCCTCGGCGATGGCCCTGCTGCGGACCGGGGGCGGCGCTGCGCCCGGCGCGGCCGTGCGGCCGAAGGAGCTGGACGGCGAACTGGTGACGGCCGGCCGGCTGGCTCCGGAGGCGTCCGTTGCCCTGTCCGCACGCAAGCCCGACCGGACGGTGCTGATGCGGCTGACAGGTTCCATGGAGGCGTACGACTGGGCCTTCGACAGGAAGCCGTACACCGCCGACCAGCGCCATCCGGTGCAGGCCGGGGAGCGGGTCCGGCTGGAGTTCCGCAACCCGACGGCGATGTGGCACCCCATCCACCTGCACGGGCACACCTTCGCGCTGGCCGGGGGCGCGTCCGGGGCCCGTAAGGACACCGCGATCGTGCTGCCCCGGCAGACGCTGACCGTCGACTTCGACGCGGACAACCCGGGCCTGTGGATGCTCCACTGCCACAACCTGTACCACGCGGAGGCGGGCATGATGACGGTCCTCGGCTACCGCCGCTGAGCGGATTCCTGGCGGGCCGTACCGCATTTCGTGCGGCCCGCCAGGACATTGCGTCAGTCAGACGATTACACTGGGCGGCGTGCCTCAACTACGCCTCGCACTGAATCAGATCGACTCGACCGTCGGTGACCTCGCCGGCAACACCGAGTCGATCCTCCACTGGACCCGGCACTCCGCCGAACAGGGCGCCCACCTGGTGGCGTTCCCCGAGATGGTGCTGACCGGTTACCCCGTCGAGGACCTGGCCCTGCGGTCGTCCTTCGTCGAGGCGTCGCGGGAGGCGCTGCGTGCGCTGGCCGCGCGCCTGGACGAGGAGGGCTTCGGGGAGCTCCCGGTCGTCGTCGGCTACCTCGACCGTTCCGAGTCCGCCGCGGCCCGCTACGGCCAGCCCGCCGGCTCGCCGCGGAACGCCGCCGCGGTGCTGCACCGCGGGCAGATCGCGCTGAACTTCGCCAAGCACCACCTGCCCAACTACGGCGTCTTCGACGAGTTCCGGTACTTCGTGCCGGGCGACTCGATGCCCGTCGTGCGGGTGCACGGCATCGATGTGGCGCTCGCGATCTGCGAGGACCTCTGGCAGGACGGTGGCCGGGTGCCGGCCGCGCGCGCCGCCGGGGCCGGGCTGCTGCTGTCGATCAACGCCTCTCCGTACGAGCGGGACAAGGACGACACCCGCCTCGAACTGGTCCGCAAGCGGGCCCAGGAGGCCGGCTGCACGACCGCGTACCTCGCGATGATCGGCGGCCAGGACGAGCTGGTCTTCGACGGTGACTCGATCGTCGTCGACAAGGACGGCGAAGTGATCGCCCGCGCCCCGCAGTTCGCCGAAGGCAGCGTGATCCTGGACCTCGACCTGCCGGCCGCCTCGCCCGAGGCGCCGTCCGGCGTGGTGAACGACGGGCTGCGGATCGACCACGTGGTCCTCTCCGAGGAGCCGCTTCCGGCGTACGAGGCGGAGCTGGCCGGAGGGTACGCGGACCGGCTCGACGACGACGAGGAGCTGTACTCGGCGCTCGTCGTGGGCCTGCGCGCGTACGCGGCGAAGAACGGCTTCAGCAGTGTGCTGGTCGGGCTCTCCGGCGGGATCGACTCGGCGCTCGTCGCGGCGATCGCCTGCGACGCGCTGGGCGCACAGCACGTGTACGGCATCTCGATGCCGTCGAAGTACTCCTCGGAGCACTCCAGGGGCGACGCGGCCGAGCTGGCGCGGCGTACCGGGCTGAACTTCCGGACCGTACCGATCGAGCCGATGTTCGACGCGTACATGGGGTCGCTGGGGCTCACCGGGCTCGCCGAGGAGAACCTGCAGTCGCGGCTGCGCGGCACGATGCTGATGGCCGTGTCGAACCAGGAGGGCCAGATCGTCCTGGCTCCCGGCAACAAGTCGGAGCTGGCGGTCGGTTACTCGACACTGTACGGGGACTCCGTCGGCGCGTACGGGCCGATCAAGGACGTCTACAAGACGTCGGTCTTCCGGCTGGCGAAGTGGCGCAACCGGGCAGCGGAGGAGCGCGGACAGACGCCGCCGATCCCGGAGGCGTCCATCACCAAGCCGCCCAGCGCGGAGCTGCGGCCGGGCCAGGTCGACACGGACTCGCTGCCCGACTACGACGTGCTGGACCGGATCCTGGAGATGTACGTCGACCGGGACCAGGGGCTCGACGCGATCGTCGCGGCCGGGTTCGACGCGGCGCTGGTGGCGAAGACGCTGCGGATGGTGGACACGGCCGAGTACAAGCGGCGGCAGTATCCGCCGGGCACGAAGATCTCGCCCAAGGGCTTCGGCAAGGACCGGCGGCTGCCGATCACGAACCGGTGGCGCGAGTCCGGCTGACGCCGGGAGTGGGGGTGTACTGCGGGCCCGTCCGGCTCCGGGGTTTTGTCCTCAATCGCCGGACGGGCTTGTTGTTGCCGGGCTCGGGCTTGGCGTGCGGGGACCCCGGCGGAGGTCTTGTCCTCAATCGCCGGAGGGGCTTGATGTGGCCGGGCTCGGGCTTGATGTGCGGGGGCCGGGTTTGATTGGCGCGGGGCTCAGTGCACGTCTGCCTCGGACCTTCGCGGCGTGGATGCCGCCGCGCGGGCCACGATCTTCGACGGGGTCCGGTCGCGGTCCAGTGCACCCGCCGTGACCGCCACCGCGAGACCCACCAGGGTCAGGGCCGCGCCGACCAGCGCCGGGGAGGTCCAGCCCCAGCCGGCCGCGATGGCCATGCCGCCCAGCCATGCGCCGCCCGCGTTGGCCAGGTTGAAGGCGGAGTGGTTGGAGGCGGACGCCAGGGTCGGGGCATCCTTGGCCTTGTTCATGACGAGCATCTGCAACGGTGTCGTCGTCATGAACCCCACCCCGCCCAGCAGCACCACCATCACCAGCGCGGCCCACTGCACATGGGCGGCGAAGGGGAAGACCACCAGGACGACGGCCAGCGCGCTCAGTGACCCGTACAGCGTGGGGCGCAGCGCCCGGTCCGTGAGGGGTCCCGCGGCGAGTGCGCCCAGGGTCATGCCGATGCCGAAGAGCGCCAGGACCAGCGTCACGGAGGATTCGCCGAAGCCCATCGCCTCGGTCGTCATGGCCGAGAGGTAGGAGTACACGGCGAAGACACCGGCGAAGCCGAAGACGGCCGTGAGGAGTCCGAGCAGGACCTGGCGGTTGCCCAGGGCCCGCAGCTCGTGGCGGACGTGCCGGTGCGCCTCCGCCGGGATCTGCGGGACGAGGCGGGCGAGCGCGGCCATCGCGCAGAGCCCGATGCCGGCGACCACGAGGAAGGTGGCCCGCCAGCCGAGGTGCTGGCCGAGCAGCGTGGCGGCGGGGACGCCGACGACGTTGGCGATGGTCAGGCCGAGGAACATCGTCGCCACGGCTCGTGCCTGGCGCCCCTCGGCGGCCAGACGGGTGGCGACGACGGCGCCGACTCCGAAGAACGCGCCGTGCGGCAGCCCGGCCAGCAGCCGCCCGGCGATCAGCCAGCCGAAGTCGGGGGCGAGTGCGGAGGCGAGGTTGCCGACGGTGAAGAGCGCCATCAGCAGCAGGAGCATCCGCTTGCGAGGGATGCGCGAGCCGACGGCGGTGAGCAGAGGGGCACCCAGCACCACGCCGATCGCGTACGCCGACACGAGGTAGCCCGCAGTGGGGACGGAGGTGCCCAGATCGTCCGCGACGTCGGGCAGCAGGCCCATCATCACGAATTCCGTAGTACCGATGCCGAAGGCGCTCACAGCGAGTGCGAGCAGAGCCAGTGGCATGAAGAGAGACCTTTCCGACGTGGGCCCCGCGCGCTCCGGCCGGGCCCGGGCGGGCCTGCGGGGAGCGGGGAGAGGCAGGAGGGAACGCAGCCGTACGTGCGCCGGCGCGGGCCGGCCGGGGCCGGATCGCACGGTGACGGACCGGCTTCCTCGCCGGCGGCCTTGTTCCCGTTCGGAACAAATTCTCTCAGACGTTTGGTGCGTGGAGGTAAACGGACCGTTGCGTCACAGTTTGACGCGGGCGGCGATCGGGAGATGGTCGCTGTCCGTGGCCGGGAGCGTCCACGAGGACATCGGCTCGATGCCCTTCACCATGATCTGGTCGATCCGTGCCATCGGGAACGACGCGGGCCAGCTGAAGCCGAAGCCGTCACCGGCCGCGCCCTGGGTGGAGCGCATCTGGGCGGTGACCCCGTTGAGCGAGCGGTCGTTCATGGTTCCGTTGAGGTCGCCGAGCAGGGCGACCCGTTCCAGCGGTTCGTGGGAGATGGCCTCGCCGAGGGCGTCCGCGCTCTGGTCCCGCTGGTTGGCGGTGAATCCGGCGTGCAGTTTGACCCGTACCGAGGGCAGGTGCGCGACGTAGACGGCGACCGGGCCCTCGGGGGTGGTGACGGTGGTCCGCATGGCGCGGACCCAGCCCATCTTGATGTCCACCGGCCGGGTGTCGCTCAGGGGGTACTTGCTCCACACGCCGACGGTGCCCTGCACGGAGTGGTACCGGAAGCGGCCGGCGAGCGCCGACTCGTACGCCGCCACCTTGCCGCTGGGAAGTTCCTGGAGGGCGACGACGTCGGCGCCCGAACCGGCGACCTGCTGGGCGGTGCCGGTGGGGTCGGGGTTGTCCGCGTTGACGTTGTGGGTGGCGACGGTGAGATCGCCGCCGGTGCCCGACTTGTCGGTGAGCAGTCCGCCGAAGACGTTGAACCAGACCAGGACCGGCAGCAGCAGCGCGATCAGGGCGGTCGCCGAGCGGCGCACCAGGCCGAGGACCAGCAGCAGCGGGACGAACACGGCGCACCACGGCAGGAACGTCTCGGTGAGGCTGCCCAGGTTGCCGATGGTGTTCGGGATCTGGGCGTGGAGGAGCATCACGAGGGTCAGCAGGACCGAGCAGCCGGCCAGGACGAGGCCGCGCCGCCAGATGCCGGGGTCCCGGGTCAGTCTGTCGCGCAGGTCCCGGAAGCGGGATCCGGTGCGCTGCGGGCCCGCGCCGCCGTTCCCGGTGTCCGCCCTGTACGCCTGCACCATTGCGCTGTCCTCACTGCCTTGCCGTACACATCGCCGCGCCCACGACCCTAGGGGATGCGCGATGCCTTTCCGGCCGTCGGCGACGACCGTACTGCCACGAGGACGCCCCGGGCGGTGCGAAGGGTTCCGGCCGCAGGGGGTCTGTGGTGGCTTGTGACAGAACGATCACACTCGAACGGGGCCGGGCGAGTCAGCCGCGGCCTGCGGCTTCACCGGATCCGGCGGCGGACCGCGGTCCGAGCCCCTCGACCAGCAGGCGGATGATGCGGTCGGCGAGGTCGTCGGGCAGCGGCGCGTCGGGCCGGTGGATGGTGCGTACGAGCATGGGGCCGAGGAACAGGTCGTCCATCAGTTCCACGTCCGCGTCGCCCCTCAGCTCGCCCGCCTCGACGGCCCGGCCGACGGCGGCGAGCATCGCGGCCCGGCGGGGGGCTATCACGGTGCACTGGTACGCGGACCACAGCTTGGGGTGGCTCTTCATCTGCGCGAAGACGTTGTGCAGCAGCACCGAGGAGCGCTGGGCGAGTCCGCGGGTGCGCATGGACTCCAGCAGGACGCGCAGGTCGTCCAGGCCTCCGGTGCCGGAGAGGTCGGGTTCCGGTGGCTCGATCTCGCGCAGGACGTCGACGAAGAGTTCCTCCTTGCCGGCCCAGCGCCGGTAGATGGTCGCCTTGCCGACCCCCGCCGTGCGGGCGATGCGCTCGATGGACAGGCCGGCGAGGGGCTCGCCGGCCTCCAGGAGCTCGACGACGGCGTCCAGGATGGACCGCTCGGCGGCGGCGCTGCGGGGACGGCCGCGGCGGGGTTCCTGATCGTCGCCGGGGGGCGGTTCCTGGTCCGGGACGTCGTGGGCCCGTGGGTCCGGGCCCCGGCCGTCGTGGGCCTGCCGGTCCTGCTCCCCGGGGACCCGGTCATCCCGGTCCGATGCCTGAGCCTGCACGTGGAACCACCTTTCACCGCCCCGATTCTCGCCGATGCCCGAGGTGCCCGGCCGCCGTCCGGGCCGGGCGGGGCCTCCCGCGCCTCACCGTCGGGCGTCTGCGGGCACCGTCCGCTCGTCCTGCCGGGCCGTCTGCTCCGCGGCCGGCCGGCCCGGCAGGAACAGGGCGACCACGATCGTCCCGATGAGGGCGACGCCCGCCGAGCCGATGGCGGTGACGTGCATGGCGCCCATGAACGCGTCGTGTGCGGCGGCCACCAGCGGGGTGCCCGCCGGGCCCATCTTCTCCGCGACCCCGAGCGTGGCCTCGATCGACTCCCCCGCCACGTCCCTGGCCGCGGCCGGTACGGCGTCGAGGTGCCCCTCGATGTCGCCGCGGTAGACCGTGGACAGCACCGAGCCGAGGACGGCGATCCCGAGGGCGCCGCCGACCTGCCGGAACACGTTGTTGACGGCCGAGCCCGAGCCGGCTTTCTCCCTGGGCAGCGCCTGCATCACGGCGACGGTGACCGGGGGCATCACATGGGCCATGCCCGTGCCCTGGACGAAGAAGACCACGCACATCACCCAGACCGGGGTCGTGGCGTCGAACAGGGCGAACGCCGCCAGCCCGCCGGCCACCATCAGCATGCCCACGGTGCACACGGCACGCGCGCCGAACCGGTCGACCACGAGGCGGGCCCGCGGGGCGAAGACCATCTGCGCGATGGCCAGCGGCAGGATCAGCAGCCCGGACTGCAGGGCGCTCCAGCCGCGCACACTCTGCATGTAGAAGGCGGAGAAGAACGTCACGCCCATCAGCGCGAAGAAGACCAGCGCGATCGCGGCGACCGCGGCGGAGAAGGCCGGCTTCTTGAAGTAGGAGATGTCGATGGCCGGACTGCTGCTGCGCTTCTCGTGGAGGACGAACACGACGAGGACGGCCAGACCGCCGATGACCGGCAGGAGCACGGACACGTCGGTGAAGTCGGCCAGCTCACCGCCACGGATGATGCCGTACACCAGCAGCACCAGGCCGACGACGGAGAGCGCCACGCCGAGCGGGTCCAGCCGCCCCGGCTTCGGGTCCCTGGAGTCCGGTACGAGCACCACCATGGCGATGAGCGCGATGACCACGACGGGCACGTTGACGAGGAAGACCGAGCCCCACCAGAAGTGTTCGAGGAGCAGCCCGCCGGTGATCGGGCCGATCGCGATGCCGAGGCCGACGCTGCCGGCCCACAGGCCGATGGCCTTGGGCTGCTCGTCGCGCTCGAAGACGTTCATCAGGACGGCGAGCGTGGCCGGCATGACGAAGGCGGCGCCGAAGCCCATGACGGCGCGCCAGGTGATCAGTTCCCCGGGCGATCCCGACATCGCGGCGAAGGCGGAACCCACGCCGAACAGCGCGATGCCGCAGAGCAGGACCTTCTTGCGTCCGATGCGGTCGCCGAGCAGGCCCGCGGTGAAGAGCAGTCCGGCGAAGACGAGCGTGTAGGAGTTGATGGCCCACTCAAGCTCGCTCTGGGTGGCTCCCAGACCGGTCGGTGAGGGCGACGCGATCGTCTTGACCGCGACGTTCAGGATCGAGTTGTCGAGTACGACGATGAGCAGACTGAACATCAGGACGGCGAGGATCGCCCAGCGGCGGCGGTGGACCGCCTCGGGGACGTGGGGTGCGGCGGCGGGAGCGCCGGACGGTAGGGACATGAGCCGAAGGTACCTCTATTTCGATACGAGACCGTCTCGTATTGGAAAATCTTTACCGGGCTGCCGTGACACCGGGTGCCATCCCGTGCGGCGGGCCCACTTCCCGTGAACGGCTCCGGGATGCCACCATGGAAGCGATCCGGGGACGCCGTCAGGGCGCCTCGAGATGACGAAGGAGCCGTTGGCAATGTCGCTTCAGGCTGCGCACGACCAGTCCCCCACTCCCACCGCGGGAGCCCCCTCCGACAGCAGCAAGGCGCTGTACGGAGGCAAGAGCAACCGCCGCGTCACCGTCCACGACATCGCCGCCGCCACCGCGCGCGGCGAGAAGTGGCCCATGCTCACCGCCTACGACGCGATGACCGCGTCCGTCTTCGACGAGGCCGGTATTCCGGTCATGCTCGTGGGCGACTCCATGGGCAACTGTCACCTCGGCTACGAGACCACCGTGCCCGTCACGATGGACGAGATCGCCATCCTGTCCGCCGCCGTCGTCCGGGGCACCAAGCGCGCCCTGGTCGTCGCCGACCTGCCCTTCGGGTCGTACCAGGAGAGCCCGGTCCAGGCCCTGCGCAACGCCACCCGCCTGATCAAGGAGTCCGGGGTCGGCGCGGTCAAGCTGGAGGGCGGCGAACGCAGCCACGAGCAGATCAAGCTCCTGGTCGACGCCGGCATCCCGGTGATGGCCCACATCGGCCTGACCCCGCAGTCCGTCAACGCGATGGGCTACCGCGTGCAGGGCCGCGGCGAGGAAGCCGCCCAGCAGATGCTGCGCGACGCCAAGGCCGTCCAGGACGCGGGCGCGTTCGCCGTCGTCCTCGAACTCGTACCGGCCGAACTGGCCGCCGAGGTCACCCGCACCCTGCACATCCCGACCGTGGGCATCGGGGCCGGTCCGGACACCGACGCGCAGGTGCTGGTCTACACCGACATGGTCGGTCTGACCGGCGGCAAGGTGCCGCGCTTCACCAAGCAGTACGCGGACCTGCGCCAGATCCTCGGCGACGCCGCGAAGGCGTACGCGGACGAGGTCGTCGGGGGCACGTTCCCGGCGCCGGAGCACACGTTCCACTAGCCACTGCCGCACCACCGACAGCCCGCCGACATCCCCCATCGGCGGGCTGTCGCCCTGCTGTCGGCGGCTTGTCGGCGCGCTGTCGGTGGCGGCTGGTCTGATGGTGGACATGACGCGAATCGACAAGAACCCCAGGAACGGCACGAACGCCGTCGAGGTACGGGGGCTGGTCAAGCACTACGGCGAGACCAAGGCTCTGGACGGCGTGGACCTCGATGTGCGCGAGGGCACCGTCCTCGGCGTGCTCGGCCCCAACGGCGCCGGGAAGACCACCCTCGTACGAGTCCTGTCCACCCTGATCCAGCCCGACGCCGGACACGCGGTCGTAGCGGGCTACGACGTGGTGAAGCAGCCCCGCGCGCTGCGCCGCACCATCGGCCTGACCGGCCAGTACGCCTCGGTCGACGAGAAGCTCTCCGGCTGGGAGAACCTCTACATGATCGGGCGGCTGCTCGACCTGCCGCGCAAGAAGGCCCGCTCGCGCGCCGACGAGCTGCTGGAGCGCTTCTCGCTCACGGACGCGGCCAAGAAGGCCGCGATGGAGTACTCCGGCGGAATGCGCCGCCGGCTGGACCTCGCCGCCTCCATGATCGGCAGCCCGGCCGTCCTCTATCTGGACGAGCCGACGACGGGGCTCGACCCCCGTACCCGCAACGAGGTCTGGGACGAGGTGCAGCGGATGGTCGCGGAGGGGGCGACCGTGCTGCTCACCACCCAGTACATGGAAGAGGCCGAACAGCTCGCCAACGAGCTCACCGTCATCGACAAGGGCAAGATCATCGCCCGCGGCGGAGTCGACGAGCTGAAGGCCAAGGTCGGCGGCCGCACCCTGCAGATCCGCCCCTCCGACCCGGCCGAACTGGCCGCGATGGCGCAGGCCATCAGGGAGGCCGGTCTCGACGGTGTGGCGGGCGCCCAGGCGGTCCCGGACGAGGGCCTGCTCTACGTACCGATCCTCAGCGACGAGCAGCTCACCGCCGTCATCGGCCTGCTCGGCACCCGGGGCTTCTCGCTGGCGCACGTCGCCACCGCGCTGCCCAGCCTGGACGAGGTGTTCCTCGCCATCACCGGCGACAAGTCCACCGTCACCGACACGATCCCCCAGGAGGTCGCGGCATGAGCACGACGACTCTGACGCCCACCCCCACCGACGCGGCCCCGGCCGCCCCGGCCACGAGACTCCACGACGAGGGCCGGATCGGGCTGCGGAACAACCTGCGCCACATCGGGGCGCTGGTGCGGCGCAATCTGCTCCAGATCAAGAAGGATCCGGAGTCGATGTTCGACGCGCTCCTGATGCCGGTCATCTTCGTGCTGCTGTTCGTGTACGTGTTCGGCGGCTCCGTCGGCGGCAGCATGGGCGGCGGCCGGCAGGAGTACCTCAACTACCTGATCCCCGGCCTGATGGCGATGATGGGCATGAACATCGCCATGGCCGTCGGCTCCGGTGTCAACGACGACTTCCGCAAGGGGGTCATGGACCGGTTCCGTACGATGCCGATCGCCCGTTCCTCGGTGCTCATCGCGAAGATCGTGGTCGAGCTCGCCCGGATGATGGTCGCCACGCTGATCCTGCTGGGCATGGGCTTCGCACTCGGCATGGATCTCCACGGATCGGTGCTCGGGCTGATCGGTGCGATCGGTCTGGCGGCCGCGTTCGGCGCCGCCATCATGTGGATCTTCATCCTGCTCGGACTGTCCATGAAGACGGCCCAGGCCGTCCAGGGAATGGGGATGATCGTGATGATGCCGCTCCAGTTCGGCTCCTCCATCTTCGCCCCGCCCACGACGATGCCCGGCTGGCTCCAGACGTTCACCGACTACAACCCGCTGTCCAACCTGGCCGACGCGGCCCGCGGCCTGATGATGGGCGGCCCGCTCGGCAACTCGGTCTGGCTCACGCTCGGCTGGACCGTGGTCATCACCGCGGCGATGGCCCCGCTCGCGGTGTCCAAGTTCCGCAAGAAGTCCTGACCACAGGGGTTCGGACGTTTCAGTCCCGGTACGCGTCCACGAGGGCGGTGGCCTCTTCCAGACCGAGGCCGCCGCCCTCGGCGTACGCCGCCTCGTAGGCGGCGTCCCCGAGCGCGGCACGGACCAGCTCCTCGGCCCGGTCGAAGTTGTCCCGCTCCATCGACGTCAGGAAGTGCCCCTGCGGAAGGAGCTCCCGGCCGGCGGCCAGCAGCCGCGCACCGAGCTCCGCCCCGCGCTCCTCGCCCAGCCCGCCCAGCGCCCACGCCGCGGTGACCATGTGGATCACCGCCATCTGGGGTGCCACCATCTGCGTCAGCGGGTCGCCCAGGTGCGACAGTGCCTGCCGGCCATGGTCCAGGGCGCCGGCATGGTCCCCCTCCAGGTTGTCCAGCCAGGCCAGGCCGCCCAGCACGAACCCTTCGAAGATCGCCATGGTCTGGGACCTGAACTCTTCGAGCAGGATGGCGAACTGCTCACGGGCCTCGGCCGTACGACCGTTTCGGCCCAGCCACAGGGCCAGGAAGAGCCGGGCCGCCGGTCTCGCCTCGTGCCCCGTGTGCCGTCCGTCGGCGAGTACTTCTCGCAGGATCACCTCGCCCTCCGCACCGCGGTCGAGCTCGGTGAGCGCGGAGGCGTACCGGGTGCGGAGCACCGACACCTGAGCCAGGGCGCCGAGCTTCTCCGCGTAGCCGACCGCGGCCTGGTAGTCCTCGGCCGCCCGGGTGAAGTCGCCGGTCTTCTCGTACGCCTCGCCACGCGAGGAGAGCGCCTCGGCCATGCCCCAGTCGTCGCCGAGACGGCCGAAGATCTCCAGGCTCTCGTCGGCGTCCACATGAGCCTCGCCCGCCCAGTCGGGGCGGTTGGCGAGCACGTTGGCGCGCATCTGAAGCGCCGCGGCGAGCTCCCACTCGAAGGCGAACTCCCGCGCGGCGCGGACCGTTTCGTCCAGCAGGTGCCGCAGGTCCGCAACGCCTCCGGTGAGCATGACGGCGAAGAACCAGAGCGATGCGGGGCTCCGGCAGGTCTGCGGCTGGCCGACCTGATAGGTGGCCGCGATCCCCCGCAGCCGCTCCATGCTGGCCTCGTTCGCCCACTCGTCCATCGCGTGGTCCATGTTGACCAGTTGGACCAGCCCCACCTGGCGACGCGCTTCCTGAAGCAGTTCGGGTCCCATGGGCGGTGGCGCGTCGGTGCAGCGTTCGTGGATCGAGGGCGCGGGCTCCACGGGCGGGGCGAACGGGTCGGGGCCGAGGGCCGCCGCGGCGTCGGCCCAGTGCAGGGCGTCGCTGCGCAGGTTGCGGATGTGCCAGTACCAGGAGAGCGAGATCACCAGGCACAGCGACTCCTGCTCGTCGCGTGCGGCGACGGCGTGCCGCAGCGCGGTGCGCAGGTTCTCGTACTCACGCTGGAAGAGCTCGATGGCGGCGCGCTGTCCGGCGCCGCGGAGCAGGGGGTCGGTGGTACGGGCCAGCTCCCGGAAGTACACGAGGTGCCGGCGCTCGACGCCGTCCCGCTCCCCCGTCGCGTCGAGCCGTTCCGCCGTGTACTCGCCGACGGTCTCCAGGAGGCGGTAGCGCATCCCGCCGTCCGCCGCGGGTGCGGCGACGACCAGGGACTTGTCGACGAGGGAGCCGAGCAGCCCGGCGACCTCACGCGCCTGGCGCGGCCCGTCCGCGCAGACCGCCTCGGCCGCTTCGAGTGTGCAGCCACCGGCGAAGACGGAAAGCCTGCGCAGGGTGGTGCGTTCGTCCTCGGCGAGGAGGTCCCAGGACCAGTCGACGACGGCCCGCAGGGTCTGCTGGCGCGGGAGGACGGTGCGGCTGCCGTTGGTCAGCAGCCGGAAGCGGTCGTCGAGCCGGTCGGCGATCTGCTGCGGGGTGAGCATCCGCAGCCGGGCGGCGGCCAGTTCGATGGCGAGCGGCAGGCCGTCCAGGCGGCGGCAGATCTCGGCGGTGGCGGCCGCCGTCGCCTCGTCGGCGTCGACGCGGAAGCCTGGCAGTGCGGCGGCGCCGCGCTCGGCCAGCAGGCGCAGGGCCGTCGGGTCGGGCAGCGGCTCGACGGGCCGGACGAACTCGCCGGGCACGCCGAGGGGTTCGCGGCTGGTGGCGAGGACAGTGAGCCCCGGGCAGCGGGCCAGCAGGTGGTCGGCGAGGGCCGCGGCGGCCTCGATCACGTGCTCGCAGTTGTCCAGGAGCAGCAGCATCCGGCGCGGGGAGCAGTGTTCGGTGAGCCGGGAGAGCGGCTCGCCCGCTGCCCGTTCGCCCGCCCCCCGTTCGGCGGCCCGCAGCTCCTCGGCGCCGGCGCCGCGCAGCACGGTCTCGCGGGCACCGAGTGCGCCGAGGACGGCCTCCGGCACCGCTTCGGGGTCGTCGACGGGAGCGAGTTCGGCCAGCCAGACGCCGTCCGGCCAGGACGCGGGGTCGAAGGATTCGGCGGTCTCCTGGGAGAGCCGGGTCTTGCCCGCCCCGCCGGGCCCGAGCAGGGTGACCAGCCGGGCCCGCGAGAGGTCGCCGCGCAGGGCGTCGATGTCGCGCTCACGTCCGACGAAGCTGGTGAGCCTGGCCCGGAGGTTGCCCTGGAGGACCGCCGGTGCGGGGGCGCGCGGAGCCGTCCGCGGGGCGGTTTTCGTGGCGGGGCGGGCCGGTTCCTGACGGAGCAGTTCGGCGTGCAGGGCGCTCAGCTCGGGCCCCGGGTCGGTGCCGAGCCGGTCGGCGAGGACGGTGCGCACCTCGTCGTACGCGGCCAGCGCCTGGGCCGTGCGCCCGGCGTCGCGCAGGGCCCGCAGCCGCAGCGCCTGGAGCGGTTCGTCGATGGGGTGTTCGTCGCAGAGTGAGGCCAGCTCCGGCAGTGCCTCGGCGGACCGGCCGAGCGCGAGCGCCGCGGTGAGCCTGGTCCGGCGGGCGTCGAGGCGGCGGGCGGTCCAGCGGGCCGCGACGGCTTGCCGGTCGGGAAGGTCTGCCAGCGCCGGTCCCCGCCAGAGGCCGAGCGCGTCGTCGAGGACGCTCAGGGCCCTCGCCGGATCGCCGGTCTCCAGGGCGCGCACGCCCTCCCCCGCGAGGCGTTCGAAGCGGTACAGGTCGACGCTGTCCGGTTCTGCGGCCAGCCGGTAGCCGCTGTCGGCGGAGGCGATCGCCGTAGGGCCGAGCGCCCTCCGGAGCCGGCCCACGAGTGCCTGCAGGGCGCCGGGCGCGTCGGCGGGCGGGTCGCCGTCCCACACCTCGTCGACGAGGACCGCGACGGACACCGTCCGGCCGGTGCGCAGCGCGAGCACCGCGAGCAGGGCGCGCAGCCGCGCCCCGCCGAGGGCGACGGCCGTGCCGTCGTCGCGGAGTGCCTGGGTGGTACCGAGGATGCCGTAGCGCACGCGCCCATTGTCCGTGACGCGCGCCGGGTCATCCACAGCCGCCCGGCCGCACCCGCTCGCCCCGCCCGTATTCCTGACCGCCATGCCCCCACCCTTCATGGAACCACCGGCCCGATGCCAGACGTTTTCCGCGTGTCGCCTGTACGGTCGGGGCTCGCCGCCCGCCCGCGCCCTCCCTCCCCGCAGCCACCAGGAGCCGCCGATGACCTCCGCACCAGCCCGCAGCGACCGGCGGATCAGCCCGGTCTTCCTCGGCATCGCCGCCGTGACGGCGGTGTCCGGCTGGGCGGTGTGGACGGACTTCGCCGAACAGCCCGGCTTCGCCACCTTCCTGTTCGTCACGGCGGCCTGGGTCGTCTCGCTCTGTCTGCACGAGTACGCGCACGCCAGGACGGCGCTGCACAGCGGCGACATCTCCATCGGCGCGAAGGGGTATTTGACCCTTAACCCTCTGCTTTACACACACGCACTGCTGAGCATCGTGCTGCCCGTGCTGTTCGTGATCATGGGCGGGATCGGGCTGCCCGGTGGTGCGGTCTTCATCGAGCGGGGCCGAATCCGCGGCCGCTGGCGGCACAGCCTGATCTCGGCGGCGGGCCCGCTGACGAACGTCCTGTTCGCGCTGGTGTGCACCGCGCCCTTCTGGCTGGACGCGCTGGACGGCGTACCGGTGCCCTTCCGGTACGCACTGGGCTTCCTGGCGCTGCTCCAGGTGACGGCCGCGATCCTGAACTCCGTACCGGTGCCGGGGCTGGACGGTTACGGGGTGATCGAGCCGTGGCTCTCGCACCGGGTCCGGCGCGCGGTGGAGCCGATCGCCCCGTTCGGGCTGATCGCGGTCTTCGCGCTGCTCTGGATCCCGGAGGTGAACGCGGCGTTCTTCGACGCGATCGATGCGATTCTGCGGTCGCTGGGCGTCAGTGAGTTCGAGACGTACTGCGGTCTCGACGCCTACCGGTTCTGGCAGACGGCGAACCCGGTGTGCGCGATGGCCGGCTAGGGGCTGTCCCGCCCTGATCAGCCGGACACGCCCTAGGCGCCCTGTGCGCTCTGGGCGTTCACGACGCGATGACGGCGTACGTAGTACCAGGCCATGTTGGACGAGAGCCCGACCAGCAGCACCCAGACGACGCCGAGGAGCCAGCTGCCCTGCACGAAGGAGATCACGGCCGCTGCGACGGCGAGGACGCAGACGGCGATGGCGTAGAGAGCGAGGCGGGGCATGAGGGTGGCTCCTGTCGGGGGATGGTGCGCGGTCCCGTCCAGTGTCCCCCATGCCCCCGGCCGTCGGGAGCAGGGTGCGGGGCCGCGGCTCAGACGTCGGTGGTGCGCAGCCCGGCGTGTGCCTTGTAGCGGCGGTTGACCGAGATCAGGTTGGCGACGAGCGACTCGACCTGGTGGGCGTTGCGGAGCCGGCCCGCGAAGATGCCGCGCATCCCCGGGATCCGGCCGGCCAGCGCCTGGACGATGTCGGTGTCGGCACGGGCCTCGCCCAGCACCAGCACGTCGGTGTCGATCTCCTCGATCGCCTCGTCCTGGAGCAGCACCGCCGAGAGGTGGTGGAAGGCCGCCGTGACGCGGGACTCCGGCAGCAGGGCGGCGGCCTGCTCGGCGGCGCTGCCCTCCTCGGGCTTCAGGGCGTAGGCGCCCTTCTTGTCGAAGCCGAGCGGGTTGACGCAGTCGATGACGAGCTTGCCGGTGAGCTCGTCGCGCAGGGACTCCAGGGTCTTGGCGTGCCCGTCCCACGGCACGGCGACGATCACGACGTCGCTGTCCCGCGCGCAGGCGGCGTTGTCCGCACCGCGGACGCCGTGCCCGAGCTCGTCGGCGGCGGTCTGTGCGCGGTCCGCCGCACGGGAGCCGATGATCACGGACTGTCCGGCGCGGGCGAACCGGTAGGCGAGTCCGCGGCCCTGCGGACCGGTGCCGCCGAGGACGCCGATGGTCAGGCCGGACACGTCGGGGAGGTCCCAGGGGTCCTTCGCGGGGGGCTTCGGGGCGCTGCCGCTGTCATTCGTAGTCATGGCCCCGACACTACTGCCAGGTACGAGGGCGGGACGGTGTGTCCTCGGCCAGTGGGATGCCCTTCGTGCGGAGCCCCGTACGGATGGTTCCGCCGCCGTTCGCCGGTGCGGGGGCCCGGGTCTGGTGCATGATGCCGGGCCATGGATGCCGTACGTGTGGCGCTGTTGCGTGAGGTGCTGGCCGGAACCCAGTGGCCGTCGGCCACCCGGCGGTTCGCCGGGACGCTGCGCTCGTCCGTCGTGCCGCACGGCGGCGGACTGCTGCTGGTGGGGACCGAGGTGTACGAGCCATGGCATCTGGCGGCCCATCTGGTCGACGAGTCCACCTGGTCGGGGCTGCCCGAGCTGGTGCCCACGCTGGTGCGCCACCGGGTGGAGCCCGGCGACCCGGCGCACCTGGCGGTGGGGCTGGGCCGGATCGAGGCGGCCGGGCGGGGCGAGACGCTGCTCGTGGTGGTGCCGGAGCGGCCGGGCGAGGGGCTGCTGGAGCGGGTGCACGATGCCCGCCGGGCCGGGGCGACGGTCCTGTCGCTGGACAACGGCGACCCGGAGGTGCGGGGGCTCGCCCACGAGGCGCTTTCCGTGACGGGCGGCGACGACGTGGACCTGGACACGGTCCAGCACCTCGTCAGCGCGGCGGCGGGGGAGAACGGCGCGCCCGTGCCCCGCGGCCGGCGGCGGTTCCGGGACCGGCTGTCCCGGCTCGCCGACCAGCTGACCGCGCCTCCGCCGGCGCGCTGGTGACGCAGAGGACCACCGGCCCCGGCCACGCCACGCTGCCCGAAATCTGTTTGCACAGGACACGCACCGGGACGGACCATGTCTCCTCGTGGCCTCTAGCACCTCCCTCGCCGCCAGGCTGGCCGCACTGCTTCCCGACCTCTCGCCCTGGCGTTCCTCCGCGGACTTCCGGCTGCTGTAGGTGCAGGGGATCGTCACCTACTTCGGCAGCTTCATGGCGCTGATCGCTCTGCCGCTCCAGATCAAGGACCTCACGGGTTCCCCGCTCGCCGGTTCGGTCGGCTCGCTCGTGCTCGGCCTGACCAGCGGCTGGACCTCGCGGGTGCGGCGGCACGGGCTGTTCGTGGTGTTCGGTGCGGCCGTCTGGGGGCTGGCCATCGCGGCGGCCGGCTGGTTCGGCGACGTATGGCTGGTGCTGGCCTGTCTGACGGTCGCCGGTGCGGGCGACATGCTCAGCGGGCTCGGCCGTTCGACGATCTGGAACCAGACGATCCCGGAGGAGCTGCGGGGCCGGCTCGCGGGCATCGAGGTGCTCTCGTACAGCGTCGGCCCGCAGCTGGGCCAGGTCCGGGCCGGCGGCATGGCGGGGTGGACGGGGACCAGGACCGCGGTCTGGTCCGGGGGTGTGGCGTGCGTGGCCTCGGTGGCGCTGCTGGCCGCGGCGCTGCCGAAGCTCCTCACGTACGACTCGGAGACGGACGAGGACGCGCTGCGCAGGCGGGCTCGGAGCGAGGAGGCCCTGCGGGCGGCGGCGCCGGCGGGCCTGAGCCCGGGGCGCGGGGCCCCGGCCCCCTGCCCTCAGCCGTTCGCGTCCTCGTCCGGCTCCCGGCGGTCGTGCCACTTCGGGTCGGTCTCCCACTCCAGGTTCCTGGCCTGTGCCGTCTCCATGGCGTGCTGGGCCTCCTGGCGGGAGGTGTACGGACCGAAGCGGTCCTTGGCCGGGCACTCGGGGCCCTCCTCGACCTTTTTGTGCTCCAGGCAGTAGAACCACTCGCCCGGCTTGCCGACCGTGCGCTTCTTGAACAGGGCCATTGCCCGCTCCTTTCCTCTGTGCCATGGTGCCCCGGACACGCTGGTTAGACTCGCTGACATGTCTGGCCAGTCGCTGCTTGTACCAGGGGAGCTCACTCCCGTCCGTTCCGTGCCCGGAAACATCCGGCGCCCCGAGTATGTGGGCAAGCCGGCCCCGACGCCGTACAGCGGCCCGGAGGTCCAGGACGCCGACACCGTCGAGCGCATGCGCGTCGCGGGACGCATCGCCGCCCAGGCGATGGGTGAGGCCGCGAAGCACATCGCCCCGGGCGTCACGACGGACGAACTCGACCGGGTCGCCCATGAGTTCATGTGCGATCACGGCGCGTACCCGTCGACGCTGGGGTACCGGAGTTTCCCCAAGTCGCTCTGCACCTCGCTCAACGAGGTCATCTGCCACGGCATCCCGGACTCCACGGTGCTGCGCGACGGCGACATCGTGAACCTCGACGTGACCGCGTACATCAACGGGGTACACGGCGACAACAACGCCACTTACCTCTGCGGTGACGTGGACGAGGAGTCGCGGCTGCTCGTGGAGCGCACCGAGGAGTCGCTGAAGCGGGCGATCAAGGCGGTGCGGCCGGGCCGCCAGATCAATGTGATCGGCCGGGTGATCGAGTCGTACGCGAAGCGCTTCGGGTACGGGGTGGTGCGGGACTTCACGGGGCACGGGATCAACTCCTCGTTCCACTCCGGGCTGATCATTCCGCACTACGACAGCCCGCACGCCACCACCGTGATGCAGCCCGGCATGACGTTCACCATCGAGCCGATGCTGACGCTCGGGTCCCACGACTACGACATGTGGGACGACGGCTGGACCGTGGTCACGAAGGACCGCAAGCGCACCGCACAGTTCGAGCACACGCTGGTGGTGACGGAGACGGGCGCGGAGATCCTCACGCTCCCGTAATCCCGCCAATCGCCCACTCCCTTCGACGGCCGCCCCTTCCGGGCGGCCGTTTCCCGTTCCCTCCCGCCGTTTTTACCGACAGAGCGTCGGGAACCAGTTGACTTAGGTAAGCCTAAGCAGGAAGATCGACGCATCGGCAGGCGCCGCGGCGAACAGCCCCGGCGGGCCGATACTTCCGTCTCTTTCTGGACTTCCCGTCCCCCTCGGTCCCCGGAGGCCCGCTTTGGACGCAACCGTCACCGCCACGCCCTTCTCGACGCTGATCCGCACCACGTCGCACGAACAGCACACCGAGGCGGAGACCTCGACCTTCATGAGCGATCTGCTCGGCGGGCGCCTCGGCGTGGACGCGTACACGCGCTACACCGAGCAGCTGTGGTTCGTGTACCGGGCGCTGGAGGACGGGGCCAAGGCGCTGGCCGACGACCCGGTCGCCGGGCCGTTCATCCAGCCCGAGCTGATGCGCACCACCGAGCTGGAGCGGGATCTGGCGCATCTGCGGGGTGCGGACTGGCGCGAGGGCCTGGAGCCGCTCCCGGCCACGGCCGCGTACGCCGCACGGGTCGCCGAGTGCGCCCGCACCTGGCCCGCGGGATATATCGCGCACCACTACACCCGCTACCTGGGTGACCTGTCGGGCGGTCAGATCATCCGCGACAAGGCGGAGAAGACGTGGGGCCTGGCGCACAAGGGTGACGGGGTGCGGTTCTACGTCTTCGAGGAGATATCCAACCCCGCCTCCTTCAAGCGGGGTTACCGCGAGCTGCTGGACGCGGTGAACGCGGACGATCTGGAGAAGCAGCGGATCGTGGACGAGTGCAAGCGCGCGTTCGCGCTGAACACCGCGGTGTTCCGGGAGCTGGGCGAGGTGTTCCCGCTCAGCGCTTAGGACCTTGGCGGGCGGCAGCGGGGTGCCCGGGGTCGGGTGCCCCGCCGCTTTGGTTCGTCCTCAATCGCCGGACGGGCTTGATTTTCAGCCCTGGGCGGCCAGCATGACCCGGCCGCCGATCTCCACCGTGCCGTCCGGGGCCGGGGCCGTGAGGATCTGGGAGCCGCGGCCCTGTCTGATGTTCAGGGCGCGGCCCAGCCGGTCACTGAGCAGCAGCGCCGCAGCCCCCGTCGCCTCGTCCTCCGCGATGCCATCGTCCCTGCGCGGGAAAGCCCGCGCCCTGACCCGGCCCGCGGCCTCGTCCTCCCACGCCCACGCGTAGAGCCAGCCCTCGCCGGGCGGCGGGGCGGGCAGCCCGTCGACTTCGGCGACCGAGGCGTACTGCTGGAGCGTGCGCGGCGGCGCCCACTCCGGGCGGGCGGTGATCCAGCTGAACTCCCCGTCCTGGCGGGCGAAGACCTCACCCACCCCCAGCTCCAGGACCTCCAGGTCGAGCAGCCACGCGGCGCCGACCACGGGATGCCCGGCGAACGGCAGCCGGAGACCCGGGGTGTAGATGTCCAGATGACCGCGCTCGGGGTCGTCCACGAACACGGTCTCGCTGAAGCCGAGCTTCCGAGCCAGGGCCTGCCGGGACGCCTCGTCGGGGTGGTCGCGTCCGTCGCGTACGACTCCGAGCGCGTTGCCGTGCCGGCCGTCGGGGCCGCAGAACACGCGCAGTACGTCGATGCCGGCGGGTACGTCGTAGTCATTCACGTGCGCATTCAAGCACCGCCCGGGCACCCGCCCCGCGAGAGGGCCGGTACCCGGGCGGTGCGGCGGAAATCAGGCGGTACGGCGACGGCGGGCCACCCCGACCACTCCCGCTCCGGCGGCCACGATGACTCCCGACGCGGGCCCGGGTGGCGCTGCCCCGGGTGCCGGCGCAGCGCGCCCCGCTGCTGCTGCTCGACGAGTTGACCGCCGCGCTGGACCTGCGCCACCAGGGACTGGTGCTGCGGATTTGCCGGGAGCGGCCCGCAGCCGCGGACGCGGTCGTCGTCCTGCACGATCTGGGCCTCGCTGCCGCGTACGCGGACCGGGCCGCCGTCCTGCATGACGGGCGGATCACGGTGGCCGGTCCGCCGGGCGGTCGGTCCGAAACTCACTGATGCACACTGGCTAGGAACGGTCTACCGGCAGCCGGTCGAGGTGTTCCCGCATCCGCGGACCGGGGTGCCTCTCGTCGTACCGAAAAGGGCCACTTGACCATCGCTTGACCTGTTGGGGATTCGCTCATGGGTCGACTGTGATCCTTTCGTTCCCGTGAGCCCCCAGTGAGAGCTGAATCACTGCACAGGTGGGTATCGGTCAGGTAAGCCTCGGTTAAGTTAGGTTCGCCTCACCCGCCTTTGTCCGGCCCTTCCCCCTCTTCTCCTTCGTCCTCAAGTGGAGCCCGCATGCGAGCCGTTCGTTTCTCCGTCGTCACCGCTGCCGCCACCGTGGCCGCCCTGACCGCTGTCACGGGCTGCGCCGAGAAGAGCGACGGCAAGGGCGAGGGCGCCGTCCAGGTCGTCGCCAAGGACGACTCCTGCGAGGTCTCGAAGACGAAGCTGCCGGCCGGGCACGTCGAGCTGGCCGTGCAGAACAAGGGCTCCAAGGTCACCGAGGTCTACGTCCTGTTCCCGGACGACCGCATCGTCGCCGAGCGGGAGAACATCGGCCCCGGCACCAAGGCCACCATCACGGCCGAGATCAAGGCCGGTTCGTACGAGATCGCCTGCAAGCCCGGCATGAAGGGCCACGGCATCCGGCAGAAGATCGAGGTCAGCGGTGGCAAGGCGGCCAAGCGCAGCCCGGAGATGGACAAGGCCGTCGCCGCCTACCGCACCTACGTACAGGCGCAGGCCGACGAGACGCTGCCGAAGGTCAAGGTCTTCACGGACGCCGTCGCCGCCGGTGACGTGGAGGCCGCGAAGAAGGCGTACGCCGACTCCCGTATCGGCTGGGAGCGCACCGAGCCGGTCGCCGAGTCCTTCGGCGACATCGACCCGAAGGTCGACGTCCGCGAGGACGGCCTGGAGAACGGTCAGAAGTGGACCGGCTGGCACCGCCTGGAGAAGGCCCTGTGGCAGGACAAGAAGCTGGGCGCCGAGGAGAAGGCCCTCGCGCCGACCCTCTACAAGGACCTGCTCGACTGGCAGAAGCGGGTCGGCACGGCGGAGATCACGCCGACCTCGATGGCCAACGGCGCCAAGGAGCTCCTCGACGAGGTCGCGACCGGCAAGGTCACCGGCGAGGAGGAGCGCTACAGCCACACCGACCTGGTCGACTTCAAGGCCAACGTCGAGGGCGCGGAGAAGTCGTACGAGCTGCTGAAGCCGATCGCCACGAAGAACGACGCGGCGCTGACCTCCACCCTGGACAAGCGGTTCGCGGCGCTGAACACGCTGCTGGACAAGTACCGCACGGACAAGAGTTCATACGTGTTCACCTCGTACGAGAAGGTCGGCAAGGCGGACCGCAAGGAGCTGTCGGACGCGGTCAACGCGCTGGCCGAGCCCCTCTCGCGGCTCGCCGCCGCGGTGACGAAGTAACCGGCCGGAAAGAGGCTCCGGGTATGTCCGAGCAGAATCCGCAGAATCCGCAGACATCCGACGACGACGCCGGGACGCCGGGCAGCGCCCCCTCCCGGCGGGCCCTGCTCGGCTGGGGCGGCGCCGGGCTCGCGCTCGGCGCGGCGGTGGCCGGCGGCGCCGCGGCCGCGGTGCGTTCCGGGGACACCCCCGTGACGGCGGCGGACAGCGGTGCGGCGGTGCCGTTCCACGGTGCGCACCAGGCCGGGATCGCCACGGCCGTCCAGGACCGGCTGCACTTCGCGGCGTTCGACGTGACGACGAAGGACCGGGCGGAACTGGTCGCGCTGCTCAAGGAGTGGACCCGGGCCGCCGAGCGGATGACGGCCGGCCATGCGGTCGGCGACGGCGCCTACGGAGGCCTGCCCGAGGCGCCTCCGGACGACACGGGCGAGGCCCTGGGGCTCAAGCCGTCCCGGCTGACGCTGACGATCGGGTTCGGCCCCTCGCTGTTCGCCAAGGGCCGGTTCGGCCTGGAGGACCGGCGCCCCGACGCGCTCGTCGAGCTGCCGAAGTTCCCGGGCGACAACCTCGACAAGGCCCGCAGCGGCGGCGACCTGTGCGTCCAGGCCTGTGCGGACGACCCGCAGGTGGCGGTGCACGCGATCCGTAACCTCGCCAGGATCGGCATGGGCCGCACCGCGATCCGCTGGTCGCAGCTGGGCTTCGGCAAGACGTCCTCGACGACGCCCGACGCCCAGACCCCGCGCAACATGATGGGTTTCAAGGACGGCACCCGGAACATCGCCGGTACCGACACCGCCGCCCTCGACCAGCACGTGTGGGTCGGCGAGAAGGACAGGGCCGGCTGGATGACCGGCGGTTCCTACCTGGTGGCCCGGCGCATCCGGATGCACATCGAGACCTGGGACCGGGCCGGGCTGCAGGAGCAGGAGGACGTCTTCGGCCGCGACAAGGGCGAGGGCGCCCCGGTCGGCAAGGCGAAGGAGCGCGACGAGCCGTTCCTGAAGGCGATGCTGCCGACCGCGCACGTACGGCTCGCGCACCCCGACACCAATGACGGGGCGACGATCCTGCGGCGCGGCTACTCCTTCACCGACGGGACGGACGGCCTGGGCCGGCTCGACGCCGGGCTGTTCTTCCTCGCGTACCAGCGCGACACGCGCAAGGCGTTCGTGCCGCTGCAGCGGCGCCTGGCGGCACATGACGCACTCAACGAGTACATCCAGCACGTGGGTTCGGCGCACTTCGCCGTCCCGCCGGGCGTCCGCGACAAGGACGACTGGTGGGGCCGGGCGCTGTTCTCGTAACGGGACTCGAAGCGGAAAGGGAACCGAAACGTGTTCAGTAACTTCCTGATCGGCCTGCGCGAGGGCCTTGAGGCCAGCCTGGTCGTCTGCATTCTCATCGCGTACCTGGTGAAGACCGGCAACCGGCACAAGCTGCTGCCGATCTGGACCGGGGTCGGCATCGCGATCGTCGTCAGTCTGGCCTTCGGCGCCGGTCTCGAATTCGGTTCGCAGGAGATGACGTTCAAGGCCCAGGAGGCGCTCGGCGGTTCGCTGTCGATCCTCTCGGTCTGCCTCGTCACCTGGATGGTCTTCTGGATGCGGCGCACCGCGCGGCATCTGAAGACGGAGCTGCACGGAAAGCTCGACGCGGCACTCGCGATGGGCACCGGCGCCCTGGTCGCCACGGCGCTGCTCGCGGTGGGCCGCGAGGGCCTGGAGACCTCGCTGTTCGTGTGGCGTGCGGTGCACGCGGCGGACGACGGCTGGCATCCGATGATCGGTGCGCTGCTCGGGATCCTGACGGCCGTGGTGCTGGGATGGCTTTTCTACCGCGGTGCGTTGAGGATCAACCTGGCGAAGTTCTTCACCTGGACCGGCGGCATGCTGGTGATCGTCGCGGCGGGTGTGCTCGCGTACGGCGTCCATGACCTCCAGGAGGCCGAGTTCCTCGGCGGTCTGCAGAACAGGGCGTTCGACATCAGCGCCACGATTCCGCCCGACAGCTGGTACGGCACGCTGCTGAAGGGGACGTTCAACTTCCAGCCCGACCCGACCGTTCTCCAGATCACGGTGTGGGCGCTGTATCTGATCCCCACGCTCGCGCTGTTCCTCTCCCCGGTAGGGTTCGGACGGTCAGAGGGCCCTGCGGTGGGTGCGACGGATCAGAAGGCGCGGAAAGCAACGGATGAGAAGCCTGAGGCCGGTTCGGCTGGCGACGGGGCTCGCGACAGCGACGGTGCTGAGCATGACGGCGAGCGGGTGCGTGACGGTGCACGGCGAGCTGGAAGTCGTCCGGGCGGCGACGCGGTCTGAGGCCGCGCAGGCTCTGAAGGACTTCACCGCCGCGTACAACGCGGCGGACAAGGCCTACGATCCCGCGCTGGACGCGGACCGGGTCACCGGTGCGCTCGGCGCGATCAACCAGGCAGGTCTGCGGGCCCGGCAGAAGAACAATCCGGACGGCAACGCGAACCACCGGCCGCTGGAACTGACCGATGCGGACTACGTCATCCCGAAGAAGGCCGGCTGGCCGCGGTGGTTCCTCGCGGACACCGACTCCAACCGTGACCAGGACGGTGGGAAGCAGGACACCCGCTGGCTGTTCGTCTTCGTCAGGTCCGGGCCCGACGCGGGGTGGAAGGCCTCCTATCTGTCGGTCGTCACCCCGTCCCAGCTCCCCGACTTCGCGAAGGACGGCGAGGGGCGGGCCACCCCGGTGGCCGCGGACAGCGCCGGCCTGGCGGTGGCCCCGGAGGACTTGGGCGCGCAGTACACGGGATACCTGCAAAAGGGCACGCCGGACGTGTTCGCCCCGGGTACGTCCACCTCGGTCTGGCGCAACGCCCGCGTGAACGCCCGGCGGGCCGGTTTCTCGTACCAGTACATCGACCAGCCGCTGAACAGCGGTGCGTTCGGGCCGCTCGGCCTGGAGACGGCCGACGGCGGCGCGCTGGTCTTCTTCAGCAGCAAGCACTTCGAACGGCAGACCGCCGCGAAGGGGCTGCGTCCGACCGTCTCCGAGGACGTCGCGGCGCTGATGACCGGTGAGGTGCAGAGCACGCTCACGAAGGAGCGGGTCTCCAGCCAGCTGGTGTACGTCCCGAAGAAGGGCGCCGGTACGGGCAAGGTGATCGTGCTGAACCGCGTACCGGGCCTCACGGCGGCAAAGGGGTCCTAGGGCCAATGCCGTTCGGTTAGAGGTTCGATCTGCGGCGCAATGCTCGGCGTTTCGGCTGGTGATACGGGTGCAGCCCTTGTAGGGGTTCTCGGGTCCGC